>CAZVHD010000019.1:5965-13081 GCA_964626765.1 uncultured Christensenella sp. | reverse complement strand
AATGGTTATTGTGGGGCCTTCGGGAAGCGGAAAAAGTAATTTTTTGAGGTGTATTAATCTTTTGGAGACTCCAAACAAAGGTCAAATCTGGTTTGATAATGTGGAAATAACAAACAAAAAGACCAATATTAATCAATTAAGACAAAAGATGGGTATGGTGTTTCAGCAGTTCAATATGTTTAATCATTTGAATGTTTTGGAGAATATAACTTTGGCGCCCATGAAACTTTTGGGGCTGACAAAAGACGACGCCGAAAAAAGAGCCGATAAACTCCTTGCCAGAATTGGGCTGACTGATAAAAAATATGAATATCCAAGAAGATTGTCGGGAGGACAAAAACAAAGATTAGCCATTTTGAGGGCGCTTGCTATGGAACCTAAAGTTATGCTTTTTGACGAGCCTACCTCAGCGCTTGACCCTGAAATGGTGCAGGAAGTTTTGGATTTAATAAAACAACTTGCTGAAGAGGAAATGACAATGGTCATAGTTACTCACGAAATGGGATTTGCAAGAGAAATTGGTACAAGAATTTTGTTTATGGACGAAGGAATAATTGTTGAGCAAAATCCGCCCGATAAGTTTTTCAAAAATCCACAAAGCCCAAGGCTAAAGGACTTTTTGTCCAAGGTTTTATAAATATTATGCTATAAAAAACTGAATAAGAATTTATAAAAATATAAAACTATTGAAATGGAGGGAGTATGAAAAAAGTACTTATCAGCTTCACGGCAATAGTTTTTTTAATGGGCGCGTTTTTGTTGTGCGGCTGCCAGCAAAAGACGCTTTACGCGTATACGGAAAGCGGTTTCCCGCCTTTTGAATATACCCAGGATAGTAAAATAAACGGTGTGGATGTGGAGATTGCCAAGGCTTTGGCGAAGAAACTGAATATGCGGCTTGTGGTCAAGGATATAGAATTCAGTTCCATAGCCGATGGTTTAACACAAAATAACGCCATTGGTATAGGAATGTCAATAAATGAAGAAAAAATGGAAAAGGTAGATTTTTCTGCGCCTTATATGGAAGATGTCTATCAATATGTAATATTTACAGAAGGCGCTTTGGATACGGATGAAAACGATATGGTGTCGCCTGAAAAGCTTAAAGGGAAAGAGCTCGCAGTGCAAAAAGGTTCTTCTGCCGACATTTTAATAACTCAAGAAAGCAAAGAAAAAGGCAAGTTTGAAAACGCTAAAATCAGAAGATATGACAATGCTTTGACAGCAACACAGGATATAGGTCACAGCAATGACTATGTAATTATCGACGGGCCTTCTGCCATACAGATAGCCAAAAATAAAGTGGGTCTTGAGGCAAAACGAATAGCGTCACTGTCTCCTGAATCTTATGGAATAGCTGTGAAAAAAGGCAATCAAGAGCTTTTGAACAGCATAAATAACATTATTATCAGGCTTATTGAGGAAGGGCAAATTGAAAAATGGTTGGAAGAACATTCTTCGTCATCTCAAGAATATTGATGTTTTTGAAATTCTATAAAGAATGAAGTATAATGAATATAACTTTTTAAGAGGTGATAAATTTGAATGTAATTGTGGTTTTAGGAAGAAGACTAAACGATGATGGGAGCATGCATGCTGATTTGATAAAAAGATGCGATAAGGCTTATGAGTATTTTCAAAACCATAAACCCGATAAAATGCTTTTAAGCGGAGGTAAACCCAATAAAAAAGCTAAAAAAGCCGAGTCCGAGGCAATGAGAGAGTATTTTTTGCAAAAGAATGTACCTGAAGAAATTATTCTTATTGAAAACAAATCTAAAACAACTTATCAGAACGCTAAATTCAGCGCTCTTATTCTTAAGGACTTGGGCGTCAAAAAGGTAATTATATGTTCCTCAAAAAAACATCTTACCAGAAAATACCTAAATCCTTGCAGACTTTTCAAGAGAAGATTAAAATCGGTCGAGATTGAAAAGTTCTTTTGATTTTCTTTAGACTGTTTGTTTTGAATAAGACTTATGGTGTAAAATCGGTTTTTTATTCTGATATAAAAATAAAGACCTTAACTTTCTTTTTTCAAAAGTCTTATTGCGTTATAAACTGTTGCGGCAAAAAGCAGGACAAGACTTATGGCAAGAGTAATTATAACTTCTGTGAACTCGCCTTCAAGAACTGTTAGATGCCTTACTAATATACCTGTATAACCCCAAATAAAGACTATGCCATAAGCGATATCCCTTAGTCTGATTATTGTGAACAGACCGATTGCTAAGCCTATGACAGTTACTATAATCATCCAGATATTGTCGGGAATGCCCCATCCGTTCCAACCAAGACTGACAAGAAGGGTTGTGATATTGGCTATTGTGGCGATGGTAGCCCATGCAAAATATACAAAGAACGGTATGTTTATGAAAATATAGTCGTATAGTCCCATTTCATGTTTTTTAATTTCTAGGGCTATAATGAGTAGACTTATAAAAATTATGAGCATAAGAGCAAGTGACAGCCACATCATATCATAATGCCAAGCGAATATCCAAAATAAATTTGCTATGGATGAGATTATGAAATAGATGTTGATTTTCATAATCAAAGTTTCTTTTAATTTGACGCTTTTGATAAGCCCTGACTGATAAACAAGATAAAGCGCTAAAAGAATATATATAACGCTCCAGATTGCAAAAGTATAATTGGCGGGGGAAAACAAATCGGGATACATCTCAGCAATCTCGCCGGTTGTTACATTGTTTATTGGAAGAGTATTGCCGAGTATGTTAACAATAACCATTGCTAAGAATGCGACAAGCGCAAGAATTTTTATGACAAGAGTTGTCTTATTTATTTTTTTTTCCATTATTACCACCTCAATTAATAATTGTATGCCTTAATTTTTATTTTAGACGTTTTTATAAGAAAAAACAAGTACTATATTAAAATTAATAGATTATAAGCAATTTTTATAGTATAACTATAGAAGATTCTGAGAAAAAAGCGTTCATTTTTATATATCAAAAAAGATGCTTATCACTTTGTAAATTTATGGATGATAAATTTTTTATTGATTATTAAATTCTATTATGGTATTATAGATTTTGATAAACTAAGATGAAAAAGGATATTGTTTGGCAATAAGGAGAAAGGTGTATGTTTTTGAGGGTTAAAGAATTTTTTGTCAAGCGCAAGTTACAAAGCCAAAATAAGCAGTCTAAGCCTATGAAATGGACGGCATCAAGGATTGCGGCTCTTGTTGTTGGAATTTTGCTTTGTGTAATCTTTGTGCCGCTTCTGGCTTTTAATATGACACTTATCATAAAAGGGGCAATGAATCCCGATAAAGTTCCCAGTATTTTTAATATATCTCCTATGATAGTACAGTCAGGTTCGATGGAACCCGAATTCTATAAAGGAGATCTCATTTTCATAAAAGGTACGGATTATGACGAGCTCAAGGTTAATGATGTGATAGCTTTTTATGAGGATGATTATGTTGTGACGCATCGTGATTATGTTGTGACGCATCGTATTATTGATATTGAAGACAACGGAGACTTTAGAACAAAGGGCGACAATAACGAATCACAAGACCTTATACCTGTCGAAGGTGAAAATGTAATAGGAATCTATACAGGCCGAATAGGAAAAATGGGCGACTTTGCTATGTTTTTGCAAAGCCCGCTTGGAATGGTGATTTTTATAGGAACGCCAATAATTTTGTATATCCTTTTAGTAGTGTTGAGAAGAGAAATATATGTTAGGAAGAATCTCAATAATGCAAAAGAGCCTTCAAACAATCTTATGAGTGAAAATCAAAGATTAAAAGAAGAATTGGAAAAGTTAAAATCTCAAAAGGACGATAAAAAAGATAATTAGATGTTAAGACCTTATCATAGGTAAAGACATAAATCATTATAAATAAGCTTATTTACCGCCACAGTATATAGCCTTATTTATAGTAATAAAGCCCTATACAGGGAGGGCAATTTATACCCTAGAATTTTACATATAAGGAGATGAAAGAATGAAAAAGAATTGGTTTTTAAGAATTGCTACATTGGTAATAGTTCTTACAGTAGCCACAGCTTGTTTGGTTAGCGGCACTTTTGCAAGATATGTCACAACCGAAACAGGAAACGATTTGGCAAGAGTGGCAGCATGGGGTGTTGAAATCACCGCAACTGACGGCGAGACATTTGTTGTTGAGGATGGAGACCTTGGAGAAGGAGAATTCGCATTTCAATCCGGAGATACAGACGACATACTTGCCCCTGGAATGAGCGGTGGAATGCTATTCGAATACAATGGAACACCTGAAGTAGGTTTGGATATTGAATACACTGTAACCGGCGACGGCTATACAGGCGACTGGACAGAGGACGGTACAACAGAATATAAGCCGTTAATTTTTACCGCTACATATCAACTGGAAACGGGTACTGATGAGACCATCTGCACAGATGTTTCCTATGATGCTTTTGTTACAGATTTGGAATCATTCTATAACTTTTATGCCGCAGGCGAAGACCTTTCAGAGTATTCCCTTTTAATAGAATGGGAATGGCCTACTGATAGCGGAAATGACGTAGGAGACACATATCTTGGCGACCTTGAGACAGCTCCTGAGTTTGAATTGGAAGTTGGTGTTGCAATAACACAGCAGACGGAGACACAAGGATTTAATTAAGAAAGATAAATTTATAATTTTCCGCTCTGCTTGTGGCGGCAGGGCGGAGATTATATTAATATATGAGATTTAGGGAATAGTAAGTTATGGAAAGTAAAAATAAAAAAACAAAGACCAAAATAAATAGATACAAAAAGGTCTATGATAACAGGGGAAAGGTCGTAGGTTTTGTTAAGCCTATAAGAAAGCTTTATCCTCACTTTGACATAACAGAGCTTTTGAATTCTGTTGAGGCCAATATTAAAAGAATAGAGTTTCAGGGAGGGGGAGACGGATATCTCGACAAAAACGGAAATGTCTTTACCTCAAATGAGATTTATGTTGGCAACCTCAAAAATCCCAAAAGGGTTTTTATTCCTATATCAATCGCATTTATTCTAATTATTTTTGTAACTTTAACAACTTTTTATGCAACAGTCATTATGGGCAGGGCGGGGTTTCCCACCATATCTTTGAATTATCCTCAAATATCCATTATGGATGTCAATAATGATTTACAATGGTCTGACCGACAAGAATTGAATATACTTGAAAACACATATGGTGAAAAAGTACTTTATCCCGGAGCTAACGGAAAATATGGATTTGTTGTCGACAATAAAACTTCAAATGCTATGGTTTATAATATCTTAATAAGTGACATAAACGAGCATAATATTCCCATCAGATACAGATTAAAGGCAAACAACATATATGTGGCTAGCTCAAAAGATAGCTGGCAAACAATAGATAACATAAATTTAGACGGTATATATTTATCCAGATTTTCTTCAGTTGTATACGAGATAGAATGGTTTTGGCCCGATGACTTGGACGACGAATATGATACATCATTAGGCAATCAACAATGTCGTTATCTTATTGAAGTTAAGGTAAACGCTCAATTTGTAAATGACTAAAAATAAAAATGCAATAAAAAAAGTTTTTTCCGGTACTGGCAAAATAATAAATATAATGCTTATTGTTATATTTATCATTTTGCTTGTATTTAATATTTATAAATTTGTAAGTAGTACATTTTATGATAATAAGATGCCCAAGCTTTTCGGTTTTGCAAGCGCTGTTGTAGTGAGTGGAAGTATGAGCGGGTCTATAGAAGTAGGCGACTATATCATTATAAAAGAAAGTAAGAGTTATGAAAAAGATGATGTAGTTACTTTTACAAAAGATAATATGCTTATAACCCATAGAATAATAGAGGTGACAGAAGAGGGCTATATTACTAAGGGTGACGCGAACACCGTAGATGACGGTGAGATATACTTTGAACAAATAGAAGGCAAAGTCGTGTTAATAATACCCAAAATAGGACTGGTTGTTAAACATATAATGACACCTTATGGTATATTTATATGTATTATTGTCATATTGGTATTCGCTGTTATTCAAAGCAATAAAACAGAGGGTAAAAATAAAAAAGAAGATGAAAAAACTGATGATTAACATACCTGTATTGGAATAAAAAAATTAGATTCTAATCAAAACTTAGAGGACAGTAATATTTGACTGCTCATTTATTTATTGAGATAAAAAAAAGGGGGTATTTTATTATGAATATTTATTTGAAACAAAAAGTCTTTGCAATCGGTGACAAATATGATTTTACCGACTATAATCAAAAACTTTTGTATCAGGGCAAGAAGCCGGCTTTGTCAATCACAAAGATGTATCTTTATGACGCCGAGGGAAAAGAGATTTATTACATTAAGAAAAAACTCTTTTCTTTTTTATCTAAATACACAGTATATAAGGATGGAAAAAAAGTTTTGCAAGTCAATAAAAAGTTTTCTTTCAGTCCAAAATATGTAATTACTGATTCCAATAATAATGAGTATTCTTTGCAAGGCAATATCATTGCTTATGATTTTGAGCTTAAATGTAATGACAGGTTTGTGGGTTCTGTAAGAAAAGAGTATTTTTCTTTTGGGGATGCGTATGAACTCACTATTAGCGACGACTATGACCCCGCTTTGTTTTGTTCAATAGCCCTTATCATTGACAATTGTAACCATAATAAGGTTCACAAAAGGTAGAATGGTTTTCTTGATTTTTAAGAAAAATGAAAAAAAAGACTTCAAAGCCACTCCTAAAAGGGAGTGGCTTTTTTTTACGGAGAGTAACACTATAAAAGAAAAAGAATAACTATATAATATAACTTAATAAACTTATACAGAGGAGAAAATATGAATGAACTTTTTTATGTGCCGCTTATTGTTATTGTAGTGTATATGATTATGGAGATATATAAAATTACAATAGCTAAAGAAAAAAAGGTGTTGAAACAACTTATACCGGTTTTGTCTTGTTTTACAGGTATGGTTTTGGGCGGAATTTCATTTTACTTTTTGCCTGAGGTTATTCAAACGGAAAGTCTTACAACCGCCCTTACGGTGGGAGGCGCGTCGGGGCTCGCCGCAACAGGCGCAAATCAGTTTGTTAAGCAATTTAATAAAAATGACAAGTAAAAATTG
>CAZVHD010000019.1:0-5955 GCA_964626765.1 uncultured Christensenella sp. | reverse complement strand
GCTTGAAAAGGCGTCTGCTGCATAAACAATAAAAATGAATTATATCTCCGCCGACGGGTAGCTATAATGATTAATCTTGTAATGCGTGGCTTTCAAAACAGTTAATCTCGTCAGGATATCTTTGAGACAGCTTGTTGTAAAATAAAGCTGCTCATTTGACTAAAGTCTGATTTTCCTATAACATAAAAGAAAACTATAAGGTTTCTAAAAAGAAATCTTAAAGGAGTCTTTATGCTAGACAACAAGAAGAAAACGCCTTCTTTTTTGGTATCGCTAATACCCATAATTGTTGTGGCGGTGGCTCTTGGTCTGTCGGTATTTGTGTATGATACTAAGCCCCATCCACCCTTGCTTTTGGGTATTATGGTGGTTGCTTTTATTGCAATTTGTCATAAATATAAATGGCAAGAACTCAAGACCAGTATTATAGATAGCATATCAAAGGCTCTGCCGGCAATAATCATTCTTTTGATTATTGGTATGCTTATCGGGACATGGATAGGCGGCGGAGTAGTGCCCGCTCTTATGTACTATGGGTTCTATATCTTTCAAGATGCATGGTTTTTGCCTTCAATTCTTATTCTAAGCGCTCTTATTTCAGTTGTAACGGGAAGTTCATGGACAACTGCAGGAACTGTTGGTGTCGCAGCCATTGGTCTTGGACAGGGCTTAGGGATACCTTTGCCAATGATTGCCGGAGCCGTTGTGTCGGGGTCCTTTTTTGGAGATAAAATATCCCCGCTTTCCGACTCCACAAATCTCACCCCTTCTATATTGGATGTTGATATCTATCAGCATGTAAAGCATATGCTTTTGACTACTTTGCCGGTTTTCGCTGTGGCAATAGTATTTTATAGCGTTATGGGACTATTTTATTTGGATACCTCGGCAGGGGGCGTGGATGTAAGCGAATACCAGCGTCACATAGCGCAATCATTTAACTTTTCATACGCGCTTATTATTCCCCCTTTAGCGGTTATCGCATTAATTATTTTTAAGGTTCCTGCTATACCCAGCCTCACCATAGGCGTGGTCTTAGGGGCTGCTATGCAGATTTTTGTGCAGGGAGATGATATAGGCGTGGTTTTTAAGACATTATACGGAGGCGTTGAGATAAATTCAGACTGGCAACAAATGGACAATTTGTTTTCTAGAGGCGGTATGTCAAGCATGTATTCCGTAATAGCCCTTGCTATTGTGGCGCTTCCCTTTGGCGGGCTTATGCATGATACGGGTATGCTCAAGTCGATAGTTGCCAAATTTGCTTCATTTATAAATAAGAGAGGTCCTCTTGTTCTGACAACAATTTTAACTTCTTTGTTTATCAATATATTCGGCGCTAATCAGTACCTGTCAGTAATTTTGCCAGGTCAGATGTATAAAGAAAACTATAAACTGATAAATTTACATAGAAAAAATTTAACAAGAGCTTTGGAGGGAGGCGGCACTCTGACCGCCCCTTTAATACCATGGAACAGCAGCGGTGTGTTTATGCTTTCGGTATTGGGAGTGAGGCCTCTTGAGTACGCGCCTTATGCCATAATTTGTTGGTTGACAATGATAGTGGTTGTAGTTTACGCATACGCTAATATCACAATGACTAAATGTACTGAGGAGAGTGAAGAGGTCCTACATAAAGCTTGTAGCAGATATTAATTAGAAAAGAAAGTAATTGTTTGAAAGGAGAGGAATATGAAAGATTTTTTTGATATTGTAAAAAGAAGAGAAAGTTGCAGAAAGTATAATGGTAAAGAAGTAAAAAAGCTTGAACTATTAAAGATAATGGAAGCGGCAAGGTTAGCTCCTTCAGCTGTTAACTCACAGCCTTGGAAATTTTTTGTTGTAACAGATAGGGAAAAAAGAAAACTTATGACAAAATATACACAGGCTTTTACTGAAAAAGCGGGCGGGTTTATTGTTTTGCTCCAGGAAAAACCCAATATAATGTCAAAAGTAGGGAGTGTCATTAAGAACCAAGAATATACTCAGATTGATTTGGGTATTGTGACAGCTCATATATGTCTTGCGGCAACACAGTTGGGTTTGGAGACTTGTATAATGGGCTGGTTTAATGAAAAAAAGGTCAAAGAACTTTTGCAAATCCCTGGGGGCAAAAGAGTAAGGCTGGTAATAAGCGTGGGACACTCTGATTTCACTTCTCCAAGACCCAAAAAGAGAAAGGATATGGATGAAATTGTCTCTTTTATTGAGTAGATGTCTATTGACAAATGCACGATTATGGACCATAATATAATTAGACAAATGATTTAGGAGATGCAAAAATGAGACGAAGAGGATCAAGAAGAATAAGATATTGGCGAAATGAGATACTCGGTTGGATTTTAGGAATGGTTATTATAGCTGTAATCGCCATTGTAATCTACTTGAAATATAGCTAATAGATAAATCATTGGAATATTTTATTAGGCTTATGGGCTTGTCTTTATTTTAGAACTTTTGTATAATAAGCTCATGGAACAGACCCAAGAAAGAAAAGAAACCTTAAGAAAAAGGTTTAATACAAAAAAATTCATTTTAGGAAATGTTATACAAATTAGTCTGGTGCAACTCATCAGCCTTCTTGTAATAAACATTTCCCTTGTTCTAATAATTATTAATTTTTTTATAAAAGGTCCTGGAATATGGGAATGGTGGTCGGCTTATGTGACAGCCGGTCTAATTTTCTCTTATCTGATACTTAGGGTTTTCACATCCACAGGGATTGTTCTGGGAAGGCAGGTTACTTGGCTAATAACCGTTTTTAACTTATTCTTTAACTTATTTAAGGTTTTGGGGATTGTGGAAAGTGACCAGTATTGGGAGCTGACATTTCTTATACCAATGGTAAACCTTTTGTGTTTGATTTTTTTAGTTTTTGTCTTTGCAATAAGAAAGAAAAAGTTCAGGGCGATTATTATCCCAAGCTTAAAAATTACTTTGGTGAGCGTTATTCCCATCGCCAGGCTTTACATAGCTCAGGGTAGCGAATTCTCTCTTCCCATTTTTAATTCAATTGTATTGATACTTGCTTTTTCACTGTTTATCAATTCTTTGGTTCTTAACTGGTTGACAATAAAACGAGTGACTGAAGAAAACATCGAAAAGATTAAAAATTCAGCAAGCAATTTCAAAAAAGCCGGAGACAAGGTCGCTAATGTCAATAAAAAGCTGGAGAGCGTAGGAAGGTCATTTGGCAAATTTAAGTCCTTTTGGGTAACCTCGGGACAGGCTTTCAAAGAATTCTTTACATATAGAAAAAAAGATAAAATACTTATTGCCTCATCGTCTGAGAATGGTGGTGAAAAGCTCATGATAGATAACAAGAAAAATGAGCATGATAAAAAAAGCATTCTTAAAACCATAAAAAAATTGGCTACAAGAAAAAAACAAGCAGACATAGACGATGACGAAAAAAGAGAACTTGTTATGAGCGATATTGATAACGAGGGTTCTGTAAGTTCTAAAAGAAAATCCAAATAAAGGAAAAACTATTTAATGCCGCTAAGAGATACCGCATTGTTGTTAAACGATGCGAAAAAGTTTAATTATTGCATAGGCGCTTTTAATATTGAAAATTTGAATATGGCAAAGGCTGTTGTGGACGGGGCGGAAAACACCGGCGCGCCTGTAATTATTCAAACAACTTTTACGACAGTTAACCATGCCGGAGCAAAGGTTTTAAGCGGGATGGTAAGGTCCTTGGCTGAGGATACAAAAGCTGATGTAGCCCTTCATCTTGACCATGGAAACAGCGTTGAGGTCTGTAAACAATGTATAGATGCAGGATATACATCGGTTATGATAGACGCATCTAAACATCCTCTTGAAAAAAACATTGACATAACCAAAAAAGTTGTGATTTTGGCAAAAGAAAAAAATGTTACAGTTGAAGGAGAAATAGGCAGAGTCGGCGGAGTTGAGGATGAAATTGTCTCGGACATCGCTTATACTGATGTTGACGAGTGTAGAGAATTTTGTCAAAAAACAGAAATTAATTTTGTGGCTATAGGCGTGGGTACAACCCATGGTATTTATAAAGGGCAGCCCCAAATCAATTTTGAGAGAATATCTCAAATCAATGATAGTGTAAATATTCCATTAGTTTTGCACGGGGCGTCAGGGCTTAGCGAAACTGTTTTGAGAGAGTGCATCAAAAGGGGCGTGTCTAAAATAAACTTTGCAACGGAACTTAGGCAGGCTTATACACGGGGCATAAGAGAAGCTCTGAAAGACAAGAACCTTTTTGACCCGAAAGTTTATCAGCTTAGTGGAAGAAACGCAGTAAGACAAACCGTTATAAATAAGATTTTGTCAATTTCCATATAGATTTTAGAGTTTTTTGCTAAATTTTGCTAAAATTTGTTGCATTTGATAATATATATGATATAATACATCTTACAATTAATTTTTACTTTTAACTAAAGATAAGATATTTTTTCAGCATTCGTTTAAACATTTTCATAAATCAAATCAAGAGGGGTTTTATGAGAGTCAAAAGGTTTTATAAAGAGATTGCGGAAAAAAGCGCTTTGGGTTATGCTTATCACAAAGTTATTTTTGATAAGTCAAAAAGGCCCGTTGACTATGTTTTTATAGAGGCTAATAAAGCATTTGAGAAAATAACGGGTATAAGTGCTGATAACATTAAAGGCAAAACCGTTCGACAGATTTTGCCGGAAATCGTACAGGATGAATTTGACTGGATAGGGTTTTATGGAAAGATGTCTTTAGAGGGCGGATATAAGCGCTTTCAAAGGTATTCCCAACCTCTTGGCAAGTATTATAAGGTTATCGCTTATTCTCCCAAAAAGAATTATTTTGTAACCATAGTCTCCGAGGCTGTAGATATTGAAAGAGAGCTTATGGAAAGCCGTAAAATCTATAAAAACACCATGAAGGAACTAGGACTTATTCTGGATTCAATAAGCGAAGGGGTTATTGGAATTGACACAAACGGTAATTGTACTTATTTTAATAAAAGCGCCCTTAAAATCTTAATGTATGACACTCAAGAAGAGCTGAAAGGCAAAAACGCCCATGACTTAATTCATTATAAAGACCTTGAAGGCAATAAGCTTTTAGAAAAGGATTGTTTTCTTTGCAGGGAATTCAAAAAGGGCAACAGTGTTTCTTTGACAAATGTAGTTTATTGGAAAAAAGATGGTTCCTATTTTTACGCCGATGTGAAATGCAATCCCCAATACGATAACGGAAATCTTATTGGAGGCGTGATAAGCTTTTTTGATAAAACCCAGTTGAAATCTGCCGAAGACAGTCTTAAAGAAAGTGAAAGGTTGAAATCGGTTTTGCTCTCACACCTTCCAGGCATGGCCTTTAGATGCCTTAATGATAAAGATTGGACAATGTTATATGTGTCAAATGGATGTTATGATTTAACAGGATACCCTTCGGAAAGCTTAATAGATAATAGAGACCTATCGTATAATGACATTATTGATTCACAATATAGGGAATATATTTGGAAAAAGTGGCAAAAAGTATTAAAAAGTAGGGAAGAATTTAGAGAGGAGTATCAAATAATCACTGCTGACAATAAAAGAAAATGGGTGTTAGAGCGTGCTCAGGGTGTCTATGATAAAAATGGAGATATAGAGGCGATAGAGGGACTCATAATTGATATTGAAGAGCTTAAAGAAAAGGAAAATCAAATAAAATACCTCAACGAGCACGACCATATGACCGGAGTATATAATAGAAGATATTTTGAAGAGTGTAAGGACAAACTCGATAAAGCAAAGTTTATGCCATTGTCTGTGATAATGGGTGATATCAATGGAGTAAAGCTCATAAATGACGCTTTGGGACACGACAAAGGCGATATGGTTATCAAAACAACAGCAGACATTTTGAAAACAGTGTTAAGACCCGAAGATATTCTTGCCAGGGTGGGAGGGGACGAATTTTTGTATCTGTTGCCGAATACCGATAGCGAAC
>CAZVHD010000018.1:0-13248 GCA_964626765.1 uncultured Christensenella sp. | reverse complement strand
ATGATAATTGATGTGGACAAAAAGATAGACCTATCAAAACTGGACAATAAAGGAATCTTAAGAATAAGACAGCTGTAACCTATTCAAATAACATAAGGGCATCCAAAAGGGCGCCCTTTTTTTTATTTAAGGAATGCCAAATGGCATATTTTATAACCATAATATATCTGGCATAATCTTAGGAATTATTTCATAAAGTATATAAAATGAAAAAGATAAAGCTGCACCCAGTATTTCTGATTATGATACTGGCATTTATTCTCTTAGGAAAATGGCTTATAGTATTGAGCAGTCTTATCGCTGTGCTTCTACATGAAGGGGCGCATTTTTTAGTTGCTCGTTTGTTGGGATATAGACTTTCAAGACTGACGCTTATGCCTTATGGGGCTGTGCTTTATAGCGACGATCAGCTTCTATCTATGGATGAAGCTTATATCTCAATTGCAGGCCCTGCGGCAAACTTTCTTATTGCAGCTGTTATTATGGCGATGTGGTGGCTTTTTCCTGAGACCTATTCATATACTTATATTTTTTGTCATGCAAATGTGGCGATAGGAACTTTCAATCTTTTGCCGATTTATCCTTTGGACGGTAGCAAATTGCTTTTAAGTTTGTCAAAAAACCGTCAAAAAACGCTTAAAGTTGTTAAAATATTGGGAATTGTCTTTTCTATATTATTTGCGCTAGGATTTATAGTTACCGCATTTTATGAGATAAATTTCAGCTTTGGGATTATATCAATACTATTGTTTGCAGGCAGTTTTACCTCAGACAATAAAGAAAGGTATATACATCTATGCAATCAGCTTTCTTATCTAAAGGACTTTTCCCAGCCCATTGAAAAAAAGAAAATCATTGTCAATAATGATATAACCTTATCAAAACTCTTGCGCTCAATAAAACCTCACGCTCTTTATGAAATCGAAGTGGTGGATAAGTGTTTTAATACAATAGCTGTTATAAAAGAAAAACAGCTGGAAAATATGCTTTATAATAATTCAAGAAATGATAAGATAGGAGATATCCTCGCAAGGTAAGTTGAGAACAATAACGGCAACGGTAACGGCAACGGCAACGGCAACGCCAACGGCAACGGCAACGCCAACGGTAATGGCAACGCCAACGGCAATGGTAATGGCAACTAAACGGGCATCTAATTAATCTAACCCTCATATATTAAAATTACACCCGCAGGCAGGTCTTGCGGGTGTAATAATTAGAGGTTCTAATTAATTACTTTTTTTAATGCAGAAAAATCTAATTAAAAAATTGACTTAAAATTATTATATCTATATAATATATTAACAATAAACTATTTAATGAAAAATTAATAGTTAGATAAAAATTAAAAGGACAAAAAGATTATATGAAATTATTCAAAAAAGTCATTGCTATTTTTTTAATTGCTACATCAATATTCTTATTGTTATCATGTAACAAGGATGAAAACGGAGAAAACACTGAAAACCAAGAGGATATAGAGGAAATGGAGGACGAAATGGAACAAAACCCCAGAGTGGAAATAACCTTGTGGGACGATAGAAAAATAAGGTTGGAGTTGTATCCGGAGGATGCTCCTGTAACTGTGGCAAATTTCTTAGAGCTTGTGGACAACGGATATTATTCCAACACGGTTTTTCATAGAATTATAAGCGATTTTATGATTCAAGCGGGGATGCTTGAATACGACGAAAGCCTTAAATATAAGCCAACTCAAGACAATATTGTTGGAGAGTTTGACAATAACGGCCATCCCAATCCAATAAAACACGAATTGGGTGTAATTTCTATGGCGCGAGCCAGAGATATGGATTCCGCATCGGCGCAGTTTTTTATTTGTTCTGCCACAGCTTCTCATCTTGACGGTGATTATGCGGCGTTTGGAAAGACAATAGACGACGAAAGCAATCAAGTTGTCTTGCAATTAAGCTATTATCCGACAGAGACTTTCAGCGGAATGGATGATTTTCCACTAACTCCAAACGGGGATTATGTTATAATAAGAACAATAGAAAGGCTGGAAGATGAATAATATAATAAAATCAATTATATATGACAAGGCCGCAAGGGTGACGCTGATAGACACAACTCAAGCGTTAAAAGAAGCTGTAATAACACATAATCTTTCTCCGCTTGCAGCGGCTATAACCGGAAGAGCTTTGACTGCGGGAGCGTATATAAGCGCCAATCTAAAGGGCAAAGATTCAAAATTTTCTATGATAATAAATGGCGGCGGACCCGCTGGAAATGTTGTGGTTGCAGGAGAGAGCGGAAATACCATAAGGGGTTTTGTGTCCAATCCATTTGTTCAAATGCCATTGAAAAACAACGGAAAACTTGATGTGGGCGGCGCAGTTGGAAAAAAGGGGCAAATATCGGTTATAAAAGATTATGGCATGAAAGAACCTTACAGAGGGAACTGCCAACTTGTATCGGGAGAAATAGGCGAGGATTTTGCGTATTATCTTTTGAAATCAGAAGGCATAAAGTCAGCGGTATCTCTCGGCGTTAAGGTGAACAAAGACGGTATCATAGCTTCCGGAGGGATTATTGTTGAGGCTTTGCCTAATATTGAAGAAAACCAACTTTTTATAATTGAGAATATTATGAATGACCTTAAGAATATTAGCTCAATTATGGAAGACAAGACCATTGAGGATATATTTGACTACTATTTTTCTCACTTGAACGGAAAAATTCTCAGCAAAGAAGAATTAAATTATAAATGCAACTGTTCATTAGAGAGGATTAAGAATATAATTATGGGTTTGGGTAAAGATGAGGTTTATGATATACTTAATGAACAAGGAAAACTGGAGATAGCCTGCCAGTTTTGCAAAAAGAACTATTCTTACGGCAAAGAGGAGGTAGACAAACTATGGGAAATGTAATAGCTCTGGACATAAACCTGAAAAGTTGCATTAAATTTGCGGACAGGTTTATTAGCGAGGAGAAATATCTTGACGCCATAATTAACCTCAATGATGCCATTAAATTCGCAAAAACTAGCGATGAAAAGCGAGATATTTATATAAGATATCTTTATCTTTTGACACAAACAGACAACTTTGGTTCGGCATATACGGTGCTCACAAAACTTATATACACTTATTGCGACAGTGACAGCTATATATTTGACGGTATAGACATGATACTCAAAGAAAGCCTGCTTTTTTCAAACGGAGAAAACCTGTTTAGCTTTGAGGGACTGGACATAAAAGCCCGAGAGGATTTCATAAAGATAAGGGAGTTTTGTAAAAACGAGGATTATGACACACTTATTGAAAGCCTTCCTATTCTTGCAAACCCTAAAAATCCATATTTTCAGGAAATGATGAAGCTGACATATGAGGCAACTCAACAAAACAAATTTAAGGTAAAAAAGGATAAAATCCTTAAATCGGCGATGCTTCTTTATCCAAATGCTCCCGATAATCCCTATGTTATTTCTATGCTCTTAGAGACAAATGACAAGGAGATTATCGATGTATTGGAAAAAGGATACCGACTGCAATTAGAGAAAGCGGCAGATAACTATTTTGACTTATTGAGAATTGGACGGGCATATATGCTTAATGGAAGATACTCAGTTGCCATAAAGTTTTTCAGAAGAATTAAGCAACAAAACAGATACGACGAGGAAACGCTTTGGATGTTGGCGTTGACCTATTATCTTAACGGCGAAAGTGAAAAAGGCAGAAGAGAACTCAATACTTACGCCGCATTTTTCAAGTGCAGCGACGCCCCCATAAGTATTTACAGAGCTTATATGGAGGGCAAAGACAAAGCCCCCACAAGGTATCCCTTTATTAGTGACGAATTTATCAATAAGGAAATAAAAAGGGTGAAAGAGTTTTTTGAAATGTTTTCACCGTCTGAGATATCTATATCGGCTTTGGAAGACCTTTTCAAGGTGGCTGGACATAAATATGAAGCCCTGTATGAGCTTGTCAGAGAGCATAAAGGGCCGGTCATGCAAAAGGCAATAAAAAATCTTTTAAGTTCGATGAGAGTCAACTCATATCATAAGTTATTTTTGTTTAACGAACTTGTGCAAAGCGACTATGAAGGCGGAGTGGACATAATTTATAAGGACAGAATTTTTTGTGGAAATGTACTGAAGCTAAGAGCAAAGGACATAGACAAAAGGTATTTCAGATTCTATAAAGAAATTGTAGCCATGATACCTTTTTGCGAAGAATTCATACCATTGAAATGCGCGCGTCTTGCTGCAACCGTAAAAAAAGTAGCCGAGGTTTTTCCTCTTGATGACACCGAAAAGAAAGAGGCAACAGCAAAGTATATAATTTTCTTTTTATATGTCAAAGCATTAAAAATAAAAATTGACGAAGAATATTTCAAGCATATATTCAACGCCAAAGACCAAAAATTGATAAAACAAATGTTACAATATTTTCCGCCTTTCAAATAGTACTCAAGATTCCATTCATCTGTGATATAGTCCGCTTTTATTAAAAAAGCGGACTATTTTTTATACCCTCAAAGACCTTTTTATAAAAAGTTTGTAAATAACTATATTCATCGCGATGCTATAAATTGAGCCTATAACAATATATAACCAGAAATTTATGTCGGCTTCATTTTTGGGCATTACCGTTGTCAAAATTCCCTTTATGCTCCAAAAATTGGGAGTAATTCCCAATATATATTGTAAACCACCGCTAAAAGTGTCTAAAATAGTGAGTATGGGAAGAAGCAAAAGTATCCCGCCAGATTTCATATACGCAAAGCCTTCTATTTTATTTTTGCCTAACGCTGCAATAAGAAAACCTACCAAAGGAACGAAAAGACACGCCGAAGCGGAAAAAGCTACAATCTTTGGGTAAGTGAGGTTGCCAAACAAATTATAGGTTATCCCTGATACCTCAAAAGTATAGGCATCTGAAGCCAAAAGCTTTGTTCCGATAAGAATAAGCATATTTGTCACAAATGAGATAACGCAAAAATATGCCGCTTGAAATTTAAGATAACCGCCCACTGAAAGAGGTGTCGCTGCAATTGTGAAAAGGGTCTTTTCGTCTTTTCTGTCCAATAGCACAAACCCCAAGAGCGCTCCATATATCATTGAGCCCATAGATAAAAGTATTATGAAAGAGATTACCGACCCGTACATAGCCGCCGGAGTATCGTTATTTGCCATATCCAAAAGCGACGGAATGAGAAAAATTGACATTACGAGTATCAATACGGGATAAAAAAACATTAACAAAGTCATATTATCCCTAAAGATATTTTTCATTTCAAATTTGAAAATTTGCAGGTATTTATTCATTTTTTAACCTCTCATTGCGTCTTTTTGAAATCTCTTTTGGACAAAGAACTTCATAAGCGCCACTGTTATTGTCAAAAGATATACAATGGATATTGATATTTCATACCATTTGTAGCTGTTGTCTTGAACTGCGCTGTTCAAAAGCGTGTTTGCCGCCTGTGACGGTGATATAAGAGAGTATATTTCATATTCTGATGGTATCACATTTAGAATTATTAAAATAGGAGGTATGACAAATATCACCATAAAAAGCATAAAGTTAACCAGCATGGCGTTGAAATCTTTTGATGTCATGCTCAAAGCAAAGCCAATAGCCGAGTGCGCCACAACAGTTATCGCCACATACATAAGAAGCAAGGGAATATTTATTTTTATGTCAGTCATAAATATTGCTCCCAATCCTACAATAAGAGCGGATATTAAAGATATCGCAACTGAGTTTATGAGTTTGGCAATAAGAATCTGCCAAACTCCCACAGGCGATACCAAAACGGATTTTATTGAACCCTCTTGCTTTTCAAAATAAATACTCGCGCCGATTAGCATAACAGACATAACAGCGGCATCGGTAAATATAAAAAGAGGTATGAGCATGGATACTTCGTTCAGATTGTCTCTTACAAAAAATATAATGATAAGCCAAAGCAGTGATACCAGTAAGCCAATAGTTAAGACTTTGTATCTGATAGCTCTTTTAAGCTCACCGATTATTAAGTTTATGAAATTTTTATTGAACATCTTTTTCATGGAAATTCACTCCTGTTACCTTGATGAATATATCGGCAAGAGAGGTCTCGCCACTGTGTATTGTTTCTATCTCTTTGGTCTTTATGGTCTCAAGAAATTCCTTGTTTTCGCCCAGATTTTCCAGAGTAAAAGTTTGTTTTTTGAGTTCTTTTTGTTCCTTATATTCCACATCCACAATTTTTTTACCGTATTTAAGTTTTAGTTCTCTTGGAGTTGCCGCCTCGCTAACTTTTCCGTCAACCATAAATACTACTCTATCGCAAAGTTCTTCCACATCAGCCATAAGGTGGGTGGTTATGAAAACCGTACCGCCTTTTTTGCTAAAGTCTATTATGATATCCTTTATTATTTTTGCATTCACCGGGTCCAGACCGTTTGTAATCTCGTCAAGAAAAAGAACTCTTGGATTATTGATTATAGCTCTTACGAAATTAAGGCGTACTTTCATGCCCTTTGAATAGTCGCTGACTTTTTTGTCACGGTCTTGCCATAGCCCCACGGACTTTAATATTTTTTCGGGGTCTGCCTGGTTTTTATAAAGGTTAAGAAAGAACTTTACATTTTCCATTCCTGTAAGTTTGCTAAAATGAACGGGCATTTCAAAGCCCACGCCTATCTCCTCATAATAGTCAACTCCCAGTTTGGCAAAATCCTTGCCAAAATACTCTATGTCTCCTTTGAAATTATCCAACAGCTTAATTAGTATTTTTTGGGTTGTGCTTTTTCCCGCGCCGGAGGGTCCCAAAAGTCCGAAAATTTCTCCCTCATAGATATCAAACGATGCCAAATTGACCACATCCTTATCTGTTTTTGGATAGCGGTAGCTAAGATTTCTTACTTTGAAAGCAATGTTCATAATCTTTAATCACTCCTTAATTTTATTTAGTGGATATCGCATCTTTAATAAGCTCAATATGCGAAAATCCTATTTTTTTGTAGTCCTTAATATCCATACCTTCCTTAAAGAGATTTGTTATGCCCTTAAAGGTATTTTCTATAAAAGTTTCAATGATTTCTCTTGGCATATCATTTCTGATTTCACCGTTTTTATAGCCCTCGTCCAAAAGCTCTTTCCATGTGTCTTGCCGCATGAAATCAAAATGAGAATAAACTTCTTTCAAAAAGTCATGAGGCTCTTTAACAAATTGTTTATTGAACTTATGAAGATTGGGCTCTTCTGAAAGAAAATCACAGCCGATAACGCATAGAAGTTTCATCTTGTCAAAAATACTTTTTGGCATTTCATATCTTTGATATGCGGTTTTTATAAATTCTGTCTTTCGAAAACCAATATAAGATATAAGCATAAGATAAAGATTGAACTTGTCTCCAATATGGTGGTAAAAGCTTCCCTTTGACATTTCGGCATTTTTGAGTATACGGTTCAAAGAGGCGTTTTCGTAAGTATTTTGACAAAACTCATTCATACTAGCTTCAAAGAGTTTTGGATATTTTGTTTTTAAGTTTTGATTTACATCCATTTTGTTTCGCCTTTTATTATTAGACCGTGTGGTCTAGACCACTTGGTCTAATCTTAATATATTCTATTCAGGTTGTCAATAGTTTTTTGCCAAAAGATTAGAAATTCCTTTTAGTCGGAGGGAATTTACTTATAATTGACTTTATGTAGTCTTTACATATATAATAAATATATATTATAATATTTATACATATAGCGTATAAAAGCGACTTATCTTAAACAGGAGAAGAGATGAAATTTTTGAGATATTCCATACTGGTTGTTTTAATTGTAATTATGGCAATTTCAGTTTTGGCATGTGAAGACAACTCTGAACAAAGCGTACAGAAAATAACTTTTGCCACAAACGGGGGAGAAGAAGTGGAGGATTTTCACGGCGAAGTTATCCATGATTTTCCTAACATCGAAAGAGAGGGTTATTATCTTGAAGGGTGGTACGAGACAGAAGATTTTTCATCTAGCCAAGTAAGTTTTCCTTATGAGGTTATGGAGAATACCGAGCTTTTTGCAAGATGGTTCACCGCCGAGGAGGGCAGCCCCTATATTACATATTCCCTTGACGAAGAAAAAGATGAATATATTGTGACAGGTTATACGGGCAAATCAAGGCTTGTGGTTATTCCTGAATTATATCAAGAAAAACCTGTTAGCGCGGTTGCTGACGGAGCCTTTAATATTTGCGATACCGTAAATAGAATTATTATTTCCGCATCGGTTGAGAATATCGGAAGGGCTTTTTATAGAACATCCATGCTTTATGAATTTGAAGTAAACTCGAATAGCGAAAACTTTTCTGCAGAAGATGGAATCTTATATGATTATGACAAAACAACTCTCATAAGCTATCCTCCCGCCAAAGAAGGGTCAAGTTTTACTATTCCTGAAAGCGTTTCAACTCTTGCAAATTCGGCTTTCAGATTTTGCCGTTTCTTAAATGATGTTACTATAACAAATAATATTTAAGATATGGACGAGCGATATTTTGACAGTTGTTACTCTCTGGATCATATCTTTGTAGACGATGAAAACGAAAATTATTCATCGGATGACGGAGTGCTTTTTAATAAAGATAGAACTGTTCTTTACAGGTATCCTCATGATTATTCTGAAAAGGAATATCGTATTCCCGAGGGAACTGTTCAGGTTGCGCCATACGCTTTTGACGAAAGTAAAGTTACATCAATTCATATCCCTTCAACGGTAGAGTTTTTTACCGCAGTGGAATATTGCTCTTTTCTGGAGTCCTATTCGGTGTCCGATGAAAATTTAGAGTTTTCCTCTGTTGAAGATGTGCTTTTTGATAAGGATACGGAAAGTCTCATACAATATCCCCAAGCCAAAAGGGGCGCGGTCTATAACTATGATGACGATGACAAAGACTACTATTATTATGAGGCGCCAAGCACACTCAAAACCATAAACAGTTGGGCATTTGATTCATGTTTTTATCTTAATAAAATTGTTTTGCCCTCAAGTTTAGAATATATTTTTGATATAGCTTTCAATAATATTCAAGGTTCATTCAAACTTAAGGAAGTGGTCTTTAATGAAAACAGCAACCTTAAAGAAATTGGCGATTCAGCGTTTATGGAGTGTTCTGATTTGGAAGTGTTTGAGATTACCGCAATAGAGCCTCCAAAACTTGAGCAAGGAGTGTTCAGCGCCGCAGGCGATGATTTTACTGTTTACGCTCCGGACAATACTTTTGAGCTCTATCAAAATTCAGATTGGGCAAATGTGACGCAAAACCTTGAAAGAGGAGATAGTCTTTCTAATCATACAGTTAACTTTAATACTAATGGAGGACAAAGCGTAAATAGTATCAATACTGTTTATATAGATACAGAAATCATACCTCAAAGAGAGGGGTATGTTTTCGGAGGATGGTATTTTTCATCAAATATGAGCGGTCAAAGGGCAGAATTCCCCATGCCTGTCAGAGAAAGAGTAAACCTATACGCAAAATGGTATACACAACTTAACGGAACAGAGGGTTTGAGATTTTCTTTGCAAAGCCAAACCGATACTTACGCTGTTATAGGTTATAGGGGAAGCTCTTCAAGTGTGACTGTTCCCACAAACCATAACGGGAAATTGGTCACGGCAATAGGAACGGGGGCATTTGAGGAGATAACTCATATAACGGAAATAACATTGCCAGAGACCATCAAGGAAATAAAAAACTATGCATTCGCCGGCAATTATAATAATATAATGAAGCTTTCCAGGCTTAATTTCAACGGGGATATGCTTGAAACCATAGGAAACTATGCCTTTAGTTATTGCAACAATTTAGAAAGCATAACCTTGCCCCCAAAATTAAAAAGTATCGGAACAAGAGCTTTCAATAACTGTGTATCCCTAAAGTTCATAAGCATACCTCAAAATGTAGAAACCATAGAAAACTATGTTTTTTCTTCTTGTTCGCAGTTGGCATCTGTCAGCGTAAATCCGCTCAATACGGAATACCGTAGCGAAGAAGGGATTTTATATGACAAAAATCAAACAACCCTTTTATATTATCCTCAAGCAAAGAGCAATGAGTCATTCAATATGCCAAACAGCGTCGTCACAATAAAAAGCGGAGCTTTTGGCGGGGCAACACACCTTAAGGAAATCACGCTTTCCCAAAGCCTTGAGGATATAGAAACAACAGCTTTTCATTTTTCGGGCATAGAAGAAATTATCATTCCCGAAAGTATGATATCTATTAACCCCTCTGTTTTTAGAAATACGCCACTAAAAGATATAACAATCGGTGAAAACATTGTGGAAATTGTTGATATGTTCCATGATATTTATGGGTTGGAAAATATAGATGTTAACGAGCAGAACAACACCTTTAAGTCAGAGGACGGAGTTTTATACAGTAACGACAAAAAAACACTATTGAGATATCCTTTAGCAAAAAAAGGGACATTTACTATGCCCTCGGGCGTTGAAGAGATAGCTCCGAGAGCCTTTTCATACTCTGAGGTTGAAAAAATAGTAATGAACGAAGGTCTCAAAGAAATAGGAGATGAAGCGTTCTATCAAAACAACAACCTTTTCCAAATAGCTTTGCCCGAGAGCCTTGAAAAAATAGGCGATAACGCATTTATGAACAGTAAAAACCTTAAAGGCGTTTTTCTATCAAATCCGACGGACTATCCATTATTGGGGCTGAACAGCTTCGCGGGCGTTAATAGCTCAATTACGGTTTACGCTCCCTCAGAAATCGTTGATGATTTACAAAATGACACTACATGGAACACTTTCGACATAGATCAAAAGGATAGAGTTATAGACGGATATCATCTCACCTTTTTGGACGAGGAGGAGGGATATAGGATTGAAAGTGTCATTAAAGATGAAAAGGACCTTACAGTGCCTTCGCAAATAGATGGAGTTGATATTGTGGAAGTGGGGAGTTTTGCATTCAATGCCACAGTAAGAAGAATTCAACTTCCTTACACGGTGAAAACAATTCATTCCTACGCCTTTACAACAAATTTAGATAGCCAGCTTTCCACAATTGTTTTTGAACAAGGTTCTCTTCTTGAAGAGATAGGTCAAAACGCATTTTTTGATTGTAGAGCGCTTACAAATATAGTTCTTCCATCCTCGCCTCCCGAAGTTATAGGGGCGGCGACTATTACCGAACTTGCTGGACGGGTCAGGTTGATTACGGACGATATTTCACTTTATGAAAATACGGTTTTTGAGGCGTTGAGTATTGTCAGCAATTCTGATGTCTTTGGAGATTTTGTCGCTACGCAAAAAGACTCGCAAATGAAAATAACAGGATATCTCGGAGAGGACAGAGAAATTATTGTACCGGACGAGATAAACTCTCTTCCCGTTGTCAGTGTTGCTAAAAACCTCATTAATCCCACAACAATAAGAGTTGTTGTTAGCGCAGGGATTAAAGAAATTGAGGACTTTGCTTTTTCCTCTAATATCTATAATTTGGATGTTTATGAAACACCGATGGCTATAACAGACATAGTTTTTGAAAACGGTGTTGAGACAATAGGAAAAAGAGCTTTTGATGGACTGAACATAAAAAATATCAATATTCCCGCTAGTGTTACGGATATAAGCGTAGAGGCATTTGACGGATGTTTTTCGATAGAAGAAATAACTGTTGACGAAATGAACGGGGTTTATTCCTCATTTGGCGGGGCTCTATTCAATAAAGACCAAACCCGACTCATTAAATATGCCGTAGGCAGTCCACGGCTTGAATATATCGTAAAAGACGAGGTGGAAGTTATAGGCGAGAGCGCATTTAGTTATGCCAATAACCTGATTTCAATCAGCCTTAATGAAGAGCTGGAGGTTATAAGCCGTCTTGCTTTTAATGGTTGCAATTTTCTTTTGGATTTGGAATTGCCCGAAGGCCTTTTGAGGATTGAGGCGTTTGCGTTCAAAGATTGTTACAGAATGAACAACCTTTTTGTACCTGAATTGGTTGAAGATATTTCATACGGAGCTGTGATGGACTGCTCTGAGATGAAAGCGGTTTATGTGGATTATTCCAATGATAACTATAAATCTATTGACGGTGTTTTATTTGATAAAAGCGAAGAAACGCTAATAAGCTATCCCGCCGGAAAAAGCGGAGAGTATTCCATACCTTCAACAGTTCAAAATATCTCTCCATACGCATTTTATGGCTCAAATTTAATAAATATAAATATTCCAGGCAGTGTCTTGCAAATCGGAGAGTACGCTTTTGCTAACAGTATGCTTGAGACAATAACAATATCTGAAGGCATTGAGCAACTGCCACAAGGTATGCTTAAAGACTGTTTGAGTCTTGAGAGCGTAAGCTTAAGCGAGGGCGTAAGAGATATCTCAGCAGAGTTTGCAATGGGAGCAAATAAGCTTAGGAATATTGATTTTCCAGATAGTCTTGAGACAATAGGCGAGAGGGCATTTTATGGTGTCTCAAAGCTGAATGCCGTTCAGCTTCCCGACTCGCTTTCATCAATAGGAGACGGCGCTTTTGCAGGTTGTGGCGGTATGACTCAATTCACAATGCCGAGAATTTTGAATGATTTGGGAGAGGGCATATTGAGCGGGAGTGACTCATTGAGAGAGATAACAATGACCACACAGTATGCTTTGAAAGAGCTTTTTGGGGAGATAATTGCCGAGGGAATTCCAGCTTCGGTAAAAGATATTTACGCTCATCCAGGAGAGGGAGATATCCCTGAAGGATTTTTCAAAGGCTATCACAAAATTGAGAGTATTTATTTGCCAAGTACTTTGGGAATAATAGCAAAAGAAGCTTTTATGAATTGCTCTTCGCTTATTAGGGTAGAAATTCCTTCCGGATACGAAATGAGCTCTATTGCTGAAAGAGCGTTTTATAACTGCTCTTCGCTTGAGGTTTTTGAAATTATGAAAGGAAACCCTCCCGCATTACATTCCACAGCGTTTTCGGGACAAGACGGCGAACCTGAAAATTTGAAAATATATGTACCTTCAGGGGAGAGCTATGATTCATATTCGGAAGCGGATACATGGCAGAATTTAGAAATTGTTGCAATATAGCGGGATTTCTAAGGTAACCAAGCTCAAGAGATTTCCTCTTGACATATAATTAAGTAATAGGTTATTATTTAAGATGATAATAAATAAATTTATGGTGCAACGGTGAAATGAGAAAGTATTTTATATTAAGCTTAATATTGTTGGTTTTCATGAGCTTTATGCTTATAGGTTGCGAAGGCATAACAGG
>CAZVHD010000017.1:0-13291 GCA_964626765.1 uncultured Christensenella sp. | reverse complement strand
TTTTACAATAAGCGGAAAATACATCGTAGGCGGGTGTATCCCATAATCAATAAGCCCTTTTGCAAAGTCCATTGCACTAACTCCGCTTTCTTTTTTAAGATTTTCCAGACTAACCACAAATTCATGCATACAAATATCCCCCGAGTGCGAGGGGAAAATATCCTTTATTTTTGCCAAAAGATAATTGGCATTGAGAACAGCCGCTTTCGCCGACTTTCTCAATCCGTCAAGCCCCAGTGTTTCAATGTAGGCAAGCGCCTTGACAAGAACTGCAAAATTTCCATAAAAATTAAGCATTCTACCAATTGATTTTTCACTGAAACTAAATCTAAGGCCTTTTGAAGTTTTGTCAATCACAGGATTTGGTAAATACGCCTTTAGATATTCTTTACAGCCAACAGGCCCGCTACCCGGACCGCCTCCTCCGTGAGGTGTGCTGAAAGTCTTGTGCAAATTTAGATGCACAAGGTCAAAACCCATGTCGCCGGGTCTTATAATGCCCATAATAGGATTGAGGTTTGCCCCGTCATAGTATAAAAGGCCGCCGGCATTGTGGACAATCTCTGCAATTTTCTTGATATTTTTATCAAATATGCCAAGAGTATTTGGGTTTGTCAGCATAAGAGCCGCGGTATCCTCACCCACCGCTAATTCAAGCTGTTCAATATCCACAAGACCGTCTTTTGAAGATGGAATATTGATAATTTCAAAGCCCGCCATATTGGCTGAGGCGGGATTTGTCCCGTGAGCCGAGTCAGGAACGATAACTTTATTTCTTTTTGTGTCGTTATTATTTTTATGAAAAGCTCTTATCATAAGCATCGCAGTAAACTCGCCATGAGCGCCTGCCGCAGGTTGCATTGTGTAAGCGTCCATGCCGGTAATCTGACATAACCTGTGTTCCAAGGTTTTTATAAGCATCAACGCCCCTTGGTTGTCCTGTTGTAATGGATGAATGTTTACAAAGCCTTCATAACCCGCCACCAATTCATTAATTTTGGGGTTATATTTCATTGTGCAAGAGCCCAGAGGATAAAAACCGTCATCCACGCCAAAAGCTTTTTTGGAAAGTTCGGTATAGTGCCTGATTGCGGTGAGTTCGTCCACTTCGGGCAAATCGGCGTCATTTTCTCTTAAAAAATCCTTTTTTAGACTATAGTTTTTTACATCGCATTGAGTTAAAGGACAGGCTGTTCTTTTATCAACTGACTTTTCAAATATGTTCATCTATTATCTCCTCAAGAACTCTTACAAGTTTATCCATCTGCTCTTTGTCGTTCATCTCCGTACAGCACCACAGTATTTCATTTTCCGAAAGTTTGCATCCTGCAAGGATATTGTTGTCTTTGCATTTTTTTATTATTTCATCAGCCTTGACACGACTTGTTATGACAAATTCATTAAAGAATTCGCCTTTGTACTTGATTTCATAACCGTCTATATTCGTTATTTTTTTTGCTAAATAATGAGCTTTACTTACGCTCTGACAAGCAACCTCTTTTATTCCGTCTTTTCCCATAATCGCCATATAAATTGTAGCGGTAAGAGCGCAATGCGCCTGATTTGAACATATGGAAGAAGTGGCTTTTTCCCTTCTTATGTGTTGCTCTCTTGCCTGAAGGGTGAGAACATAGGCGTCTTTTCCCTTAGCGTCCTTTGTCTTGCCGACGATTCTTCCCACAAGTTTTCTCATGTTTTTTTGAGTTGTTGCCAAAAATCCAAGATAAGGACCGCCGAAATTCAGACTCATTCCCAAAGGCTGACCTTCTCCCACAACCACATCGGCGTTAGATTCCTTTCCGTTTTTCAAAAGCGCAAGGCTTATGGGATTACATTTCATAACAAAAGACGCGCCATTCTCCTTGACTTTTTCTCCTATTATATCGGACTTTTCTATTATTCCATAAAAATTGGGTTGGCTTATAGCAACCGCGAACACATTGTCATCCATTTTCTTTTTCAAACTCTTCAAACAGGTTTGACCGCTCTTGTTCAAATCAATAAAGTCAATCTCAATGTCCTGAGCCGAAAAATATGTTTTCAAAACTTCCACACTTTTTTTATCCACCCCTCGGCTTATGAGAACCTTATTTTTCTTTCTTTGGGCAAGCATAATTAAACCATCCGCCAAAGCGGTAGCCCCGTCATATACCGAAGCGTTGCTAACATCCATGCCGGTAAGCCTTGATATCATTGACTGGTATTCAAAAATAACCTGCAAAATGCCTTGTGAAATCTCTGGTTGATAGGGCGTGTAAGCTGTCAAAAACTCCTGCCTTGACACAAGACTTTTTACTGCGGCGGGAATGTAATGATTATAAGCGCCGCCGCCCATAAATATTGATTCATAAACTTTGTTTTGTTTTGATAGCTTAAAAAAATCTTTTTCAATTTGCTGTTGGCCTTTTCCTTGGGGGATATCAATATCCCCCGCTAAAAAAGACTGCAGTCCTGAATATAGCTCTTCAAGACTGCCTTTTTTTATCACCGACAACATATCTTGTATATCTTTATCGGTATGCGGTATGTAGTTAGACATTTTTACCTCAAAATTATAAAATTATTCTTTTGTTTTTATGTAGTCGTCATAGCTCATAAGTTCTTCCACGCCTTCGGCTTTCGAAACCTTAACAAGCCATGACGAGAATGCGTCTTGATTTATCTTTTCTGGGTTGTCCAAAATTTCTTCGTTTATTTCTACAATTTCACCGCTTACAGGAGCGTATACCTCGCTTACCGCTTTTACTGACTCGACATTGGCAAAGGGCTGACCCTTTTCTATTTTGTCGCCAACCTCGGGAAGCTCAACAAAAACTATATCTCCAAGTTCCTTTTGGGCAGACTCTGACAATCCTATTGTTGACTCTTGTTTATTAAACCATTCATGTGTCGGTAAAAAGTAAAAATCTTTCATAAATAATCTCCTTTATTTTCTTTTATAAAATGGCAAAGGTACGACCTCCGCCCTTATTTTTTTATTTCTGACCTCAACAAAAAGCTCATCTTCACTAAAGCCCTTTTCAACTCTTGCCATAGCTATTGGATATCCCAAAGTCGGGCTATAGGTTCCCGAAGTCACAAAACCTATTTTTTTATCGCCATCATAAACAGGATTTTTTTCTCTGGCAATACCACGCTCAATAAGTTTAAGGCCTATTCTTTTATATTGGGGAGCGTTCTCTAAAAGAGCGTCTTTGCCAATAAAGTTTTCTTTATTCATTTTTATGGCAAAGCCCAAATCAATTTCACTTGCCAGCGTTTTTTCATTCATTTCATGCCCATACAATGGCATGGCAGCCTCTATTCTTAAAGTATCTCTTGCACCCAAACCGCAAAGTTCCATTCGATATTTTTTTCCTTTTTCCAAAATATCATCATATATTTGCATAGCTATATTTTCGCCCGAATAGATTTCAAACCCGTCTTCACCTGTATAACCTGTACGGGATATTATTATTTGCTCTTGCCTGTATTCGCCTACTAAAAAAGAAAAGTATTTTTCAGGAATAATATCTTTTTCAAAAACCTCTTTCATTATGTTTTCCGACTCAGGCCCCTGTAAAGCCAGTTGGCAGGTTTTATCGCTTATATTCTCAAAACAGGTATCTGGTAAAAGGTTTTTTTTCACCCAGTCAGCATCTTTTTGGCTGTTGGCGGCATTTACGACAAGCATATATTTTTCATCATTAAATTTGTACACCAGTATATCGTCCACCACTCCGCCTTGTGGATTTGCCATAAGGGTATATCTTGCTTTTCCACCCTGCAAGGAAGTTATATCGTTTGTAATTATGTACTGAATACTTTTGAAGGCGTTTTTTCCGGTTATTAAAAATTCGCCCATATGCGACACATCAAAAAGCCCTGCTGTTTGCCTGACTGAGTTGTGTTCTGAAATTATTCCTTTGAATTGCATTGGCAGGCTATACCCCGTAAACTCAACCATCTTGGCTTTGTTCTGAACATGTCTGTCATAAAATGGGGTATACTTCATCTTCCACCTCTTTCAAATCAATTTACAGCACTATAATAATACTATACTCCGCGAATGTCAATACAATCCAAGCATATATACGCTATTTCTTGTAAATTGTGTGAATAGAACAATTAATGCTATCCTGACAGGCTTCAATAAATCCTTCACTGTAAGAGGGGTGAGGATACACTGTTGATAGAATATCTTTTCTTGTGGCGCCAATGTTTATAAGATTGCTTATAAAGCCCGCAAGCTCGCTTGCCGCTCCGCTAACCATTTCCGCGCCCACAATTCTTTGACTTTCTTTGTCAAAAACCACTTTTATAAAACCGTTTTGTCCGCCCTGACTGAGTGATTTTCCGCTGGATGCGACATTAAATCTTCCCACTTCAATTTCAAAAGAGCATTCCGCCTGGCTTTTACCTATAATAGCCGCATTAGGCGATGTATATATACATGAGGGAACATTTTTCAGAGGCGAGACTATTTTATTTGCAAGTTTTTCAACTATTCTCATTCCCTCTGCAGCGGCATAATGAGCAAGCTGAACATTGCCCTTAACACAGTCGCCTATGGCGTATATGTTTTCGTCAGGAGTACGGTTGTTTTCATCCACAACAAAACCTTTATCAAAAATCACCCCGGTGTTTTCAATACCTTCAATACTGAGAGGCGACCTTCCGGTTGCGTTAATGACTATGTCAGAAATAACAGAGTTTTCATTTTGCCTCTGCTCATAGAATGTTTCAAAACCGTCCTCTGTTTTTACAATCTTTTTGACAGAGCTTTTTGTTGCGAATTTAACTGACTTTTTTCTCAAAATCATAGTTATGTATTTGCTTATATCCTTTCCCATAACACTCAATATGCTATCTAGCGCCTCAATAACCGTAACATTACAGCCTAAATCCGAGAAAAAGCAGGCAAGCTCAATTCCAATGACGCCGCCTCCTATTATGACTATATTTTGATACTTGTCAAATTTCTTTTCTAAAAAATCATCGGAGGTCAACGCAAGCTCTATCCCTTCAATCGGAATGGTCGAAGGTTTTGCGCCCGTTGCCAAAATTATTTTGTCGCCTTCAATTATGCTTTTGTCATCCAGTTCGACGCTATTTGAACTCTTCAGCTTTGCAAGGCTGTTATGATGCTCTATTTGATTAGCGTTCACAAGAGACTTAATACCGCTATTGAGTTTGGACACTATCTTATCCTTTTTCTCAAACATCTTTTGCATATTAAAGTTTAGATTTTCTAGTTCGATTTCCGCCGAATTTCTTATTTGATAAAAAAGGTCTGATGAATGAAGCAAGGTCTTTGTTGGAATACAACCTCTGTTTAGACAAGTTCCGCCAAGATTTTCTTTTTCAATTAAAACTACCTGAAAATTCAGTTGCCTTGCTCTTATTGCAGCGCTGTATCCTGCCGCGCCGCCGCCTATTATAATTAGTTTTTGCATAAAAACCTCCTCTATGATTATTGGGTCATAAAAAAACAACGACACATGTCAAAACAAAATGTTTGACATATGCCAGTTTTTTCTCTTAATAAAAAATGCAATGACAGTTATATCATAAATATAAATGTAGCTATACAGATTTGCGCGCCATAGTACAAGGTGTGATTGGCAACGCACATAAATTTATCATCTTGTTTTCCCGCAAAATACATGGGGCTTAGTACCAAATCGGACAACAAAAAGAGTATCATACCTATGGACATAAGTATAAATCTTGAATCAGATATTGCAAGAGCTGTGGCATAAACCGATGTAAAAGTGAGTATAACCGTATAAGAAATAGCGTGAACAATAAACTTGCCAAAATCTATTTTCATAACCTTTGACGACATGAGTATGGCTATGCTTATTGGTATTGTTATCGCCACACTTGCCAAAAGCACAGACAAGTCAAACTCTATAAGCATAATTATGGCTGCAATATAAATAAAGTGACCTACGCCAAAGCTTATCATACCTGCGTTAAGATACAAGTCACTAGACTCGGGATAAACCACTTTCAAATCCAAAACCACATCGCCTACAAGTCCCATAACAAGACCCAAAATTATAAATAATGCCGCTTTATCTATATCGGGGTACAGCGATATTGCTCCCGCAACACCAAGCGCAATAAAGAATATTGACGCCAAAGTTTTTGTCAAAACTCCAAGAACTCCCCCTCTTGTTACTCTAACATACATAAAGAAAATCGCTGCCAACACCGCAAGTACAATCATTGTAATCATTGTTGCCATAAAAAACCTCCACCTTAAATTCTTCTTATTATTTTAATATTACTACGATTTTTAACAATTGTAAACCTTAACTCTCTGTTTTTTTCAAAAACTCCTGTACCGCTTTTGTAAATTCCACCGGATGGGCGGAAAAAGAGCGCGCGTGTTCGTCGTTTTCAAAAAGCAGATACTCTGCCATAGGATTTGCCTTAATGAGTTTTTTCCCATGTCCTATCGGCACAAGCTTATCGCCATATGAATGAATAATAAGAGTGGGAATCGTAATTTTTTTCATATGTTTTGTTACATCAGCATGCCACACTCTCATTCCAAACATAAAAAGCGACACTACCACAAAGGCAGGTATGAAAAACTTTATAAACTTGGGATAACCTTTCTCGCCTATATGGTCTTTGAGTATATCATAAATAGATGAAAACGAGCAATATGACACAAGCGCTTTTACTCTGTCGTCACTTGCGGCAACCATAGTTGCGGTGGCTGCTCCCATACTTTCTCCAAACAGTAAAATCTCTGCGTCGGGGTTCATTCTTTTTAGCCTTGAAATCCAACTTATAATATCATACTTTTCGTATAAACCATAACTATAAAAAGCAAAGCCGCTCTCACCGCTCCCCCTCTGGTCGGGAAACAAAACATTATATCCCATATCTGAGAAAATCTTCAAATACTTGAGTTGACTTATTGACGATGAGCTTCTGCCATGTATATCAACTATGTATTTATTAGTGGGTTCTTTGGCCTCATAAAGTCTTGCGTGAAGCTTATAGCCGAATCTTGACTGAATATAATATCTTTTACAAGGTATGTCCAAGAGCTTGATATCAAAACCTTTTTCCCTTACTTCATACTCTATTATCTCATCGTCGGTCCGTCTGCCACGAAAATATAAAACTACCGAAAGCGCAAAACCTCCCGCCAGATATAAAAACAAAAGACTTGCAAAAACTATCAATACAACATAACCTGCAGACATTCTACCTCTCTCCTCTTTCCATCATTTCATATTTTCCGTAATCGACCTTTCCCATAAGCGTAAGATGCATTTTTTCAACGGGTATAATTTGGCAAGGCACCGCATATTTTATAAATTCCTCTTCTATAACTGATTTGATTCTGTTTTCAATAAGAACCGAATACTTAAAAGCCTTATTGAGCTTTATATAGAGTTTTGTGCAGGGCTTGTTATCTTTTTGACTTCTGACAACACAGGCCATGTCAACCTCTTTCATTTTACAAACGGTCTGCTCTATTTCCGAAGGAAATATATTGACGCCGGCTATTTTTATGATTCTTTTTATTCTGTCTTTGAAAACATAATAACCATCTTCGTCCAAATACCCTAAATCTCCTGTTTTGAGCCATTTTTGTTTGTCTTTATCAATATGGAAAATATCATCATTATTATTGTCAAGATAAGATATCATCATTGATTTGCTTTGCGCAAGAGTCTCTCCTGCAACATTGGGAGGACATTCTTTTCCTTTTTTGTTCACAATCTTAATTCTGGCCCCGTCTATTGGTTTGCCTTGCGTTCCGGCTTTGTTTTCGCCCTTGACATTTACCGTTAATACCGAGGCAACCTCGCTAAGCCCGTATCCCTCAAAGATTTCGGCAGTACAGTTATTTTTTTTGAGTATTGAATCAAATTCTTTTTTAATTTTTTGATTTAGCTTTTCAGCTCCGCAAAAGATATACAAAAGACTGCTAAGATATCTCCCGTCAAAGCTCTTTTCTTTGAGCATCTTTTCATACATTGGCGGTATTCCTGCAAGATAGTTTATCCTATGTTTTTTAATGAGCTTTATGGCATCTTTAGCCTTAAAACGGGGCATCATAACTATCTTGAAATTGCTCAAAGCCAAATGAATGCATATGCCTAGTCCAAACCCGTGAAACAGCGGCAAAACCATAAGCATCGTGTGCTCTTGGTCATATTTATGATTTTTGGAAGTGCTACTTATGACATTCAGAACAAGCTCATTAAAGGCGTATGATGAAAGCACCACAACCTTGGGCTCTCCGGTTGTTCCACCGCTGTGAAGGTAAACTGCCGGCTCATACGGAGAAACCTCTCGAGAAATATCGCCTTTTTCTGATATCGTTAAACCATATTGAATGATTTTTGCGTCAATCTGAGGTTCTAAAAGGCTTGCTACCCATTTTTTGAAGCCTTTAAGATAATAACTTGCAGAACATGATATCATCTTAATTTTCTTATCATAAATCAATGTTTGAAAATTTTTAATCATTTTGTCAAACACAAACACTACTTTTGTGTTTGTATTTTCGAGAATTCTGACTAAAGCGTTGCCGCTCATCTTGGGATGAATAACATTGGCTACCGCTCCGATACGGTTGATTGCGTATAAGGATATCACCGCTTGGGGAATGTTAGGCAGGCATATGCCAACGCTATCGCCTTTTTTTACGCCTTGCTTAATCAAATAAAAAGCCAATGAATCTATGTGTGAAAACAATTCATCGCCTTTTATCTTTTTATTAAAGTATATAATTTTGTCTTTGGCTTTATCATGTACGGCCTCGTCCAGGAAACCGTACATAGATTTTTCGCTAGTCATGCTCTATCACACCTTTTGAAGTTTTTTATCTATGATCTTTTGCCTTACAAATAGTATAAACCATCTTGAGAAAAATACCGAGGCGAATACGATGGCCGTTGCCATAACCACATCGGTAAGAAAGTGAGCCATAACAATTATTCTTGATATTGCAACAAGCGATGTATAAACTATTGGTATCACATAAAACCATACCTTATATTTTTTGAGTTTATCAAAAAGGTCAGGCAGCATAATCAAAATCAATGTTATACCCGCCGCCGCAGTATGCCCCGAGGGCATTGACCTAAAAGCGTCAGAGTCATGATGTTCTGGATGATAAGGAAACTGACTGGAATAGGGAACTACATATTGTTCTCTTCCTTCTGTTCCAAAATGGATTTTATACCATGGGGAATATCCTTCGTAAGTATTCATATCCATATTTCTAAATCTAAGCCTTCCCCATAAATCTTTTGATATGGTCACAATAACTTGGCTTATCGCAAGAACTAAAAGCAGTCCAATAGCAAAATAAGAAAGTTTTTTCATGAAATCTTTATCTATTTTATATGTACAAAGATAAGCCAAAACGCTTGCAAGAATTGTGAAAAATATTTGATATATTAATTTATAATCAATTTCAGGATTAAAAAACTTTTTCATGAGATATTGAATAAAAATATATATGCCAACAAACGCTAAGGTTCCGGTTAGTATTTTCAATGCAAGATAAAATTTGTTTTCCTTTGTTATAGCCTGAAAAAGAATTACAAATGCCACAGCTGCGGACATATAGCCGGGAAACTCGCCTAAATATTCTAAAAACTGACCAAATACGCTTTGGGGATTTTGAAGATAGATGTTTATCTGTAAATCTAAAAATGTCCCTACAAGCATAAGAGCCACAAACGAACCTAATAAACTTATAAGAAGTATAAGACTGTTTTTATTTATTTTCTTTTTTTCCATAACTCCTCCAGCTTTATTTTTATATTTTGTATTATATCATTATAAATCTTTGTTTACAATAGTTAAAAGAGAAAATTAAAGATTGAAAAATTTGATATGATTAGTTATAATGTAAATATCATAAATAAAATTAATGAGGTGAATTATGAAGACTAGAGAAGAAATAAAGCTAAACGCAAAAAAATCCTTAAGCGGAAAAGTTTTCTTATCATTTGTGATTATGATTATTCCTGCCCTTATATCCGGTCTGCCATCCATTCTTTCCACAAGGTTTGAAGACAGCGGAGAAGGCGTAAGAGTTGTTTTCAGTTTATTAATAATAATCTTCTCCATAGGTTTAATGCCCATGCAGACAGGACTAAGACTCTATTTTCTGAACTTGTACAGAGGGCAAAAAGAAGAGTTTAATGACCTTTTTGTACCATACAAAAACAAGTCAGCCTTTGAAATCATAAAGGCAAAGGTCTTAAGTGGAATATATATTATTATAGGTTTTATTTTTCTTATCATTCCGGGAATATATCTTGCGTTGAAATACTCCATGATAGACTATATTATCGCCGATAAAAAGAACATAAAATACAACGAGGCAATGAAAGAGTCAGGAGAAATAATGCAAGGCAATAAAGGACGCCTCATAGTCTTAGCCCTTTCTTTTATTGGCTGGTTCTTTATAGTATTGATAACCTTCGGGATTGCAATTATTTATGTTGGACCTTATTTGGAAACCACTTTTGCCGGTTTTTATGACGACATAAAAAAACCAGTTGAAATTGAGCCTTTACCGGAAAAACAATTTTAAGAAAATAACAAAATCTTTACTGGATTTTTACAGTTATAAAAAAAACCAATTCTTAAAACCCCGCAAAATTTCATGCGGGGTTTATTGTTTTACTTATTGTTTTTAATTTTAATAAGAGCTTAAATCGTTGCATAAAAGACAAAAAGATGGTACAATGAAAAAAATTTTTTCGGAGGAAAAGAAAAAGTGCAATATACTCATGAAGTAGAACAAATGGTTTGTGTAAAAAAAGGGCCCAATCACGGACCCGCGCCCATTCCCGAAGAGGGAAAGTGGGTTAAAGCAAAGGAAATCAAAGATATAAGCGGACTTACGCACGGTGTAGGATGGTGCGCTCCCCAACAGGGCGCTTGCAAACTCACCCTTAATGTAAAAGACGGCATAATTGAAGAGGCTCTTGTTGAAACATTAGGCTGTTCGGGAATGACTCATTCAGCTGCAATGGCTGCGGAAATACTGTCCGGCAAAACAGTGCTTGAGGCATTGAATACCGACCTTGTATGTGACGCAATCAATACCGCAATGAGAGAACTCTTTTTACAGATAGCTTATGGAAGAACCCAATCAGCCTTTTCTGAAGGCGGACTGCCTGTGGGCGCCGGACTTGAAGACCTTGGAAAAGGGCTTAGAAGCCAGGTGGGCACAATGTATTCAACCAAGAAAAAGGGTGTTAGATATCTGGATACCGCTGAGGGATACATAACAAAAATTGGGCTTGACGAAAATGACGAAGTTATAGGATATGAATTTGTCAAACTCGGCGTTATGATGGAACTTATCACTCAAAAGGGTATGACAGCTGACGAAGCCTTAAAAAAGAGCACTAATGTTTATGGCAGATTTAACGACGCCATAAAGACAATCAACCCAAGAGTTGAATAGGAGGTAGGAAAATGATAAGATTTGAAGGCTATGAAAGAAGAATAAATAAAATAAAAAAATCCCTTGAGGAAAACGGTATAGAAAGCCTCGAACAAGCAAAACAGATTTGTCTTGACAAAGGCATAGATGTTGACCAAATAGTCAAGAGCATACAACCCATAGCATTTGAAAATGCTGTTTGGGCCTATACATATGGATGCGCTCTCGCAATCAAAAAAGGCATCAAAAAAGCCGCTGAAGCAGCCGAAGCCATAGGCATCGGTTTGCAGGCGTTTTGTATTCCCGGCTCAGTTGCAGAAATCCGCAATGTGGGACTTGGTCATGGAAATCTTGCAGCCAAACTTTTGAAAGAGGAAACCAAATGCTTTGCTTTTGTAGCAGGACATGAGTCCTTTGCCGCCGCTGAAGGCGCAATAGGAATTGCAAAGTCTGCAAACAAAGTAAGAAAACAACCCTTGCGAGTTATCCTTAACGGTCTGGGCAAAGACGCGGCTTATATTATTGCAAGAATAAACGGATTTACATATGTTCAAACAGAATATGACCCCTTTAGCGACGAATTGAAAATAGTTAAAGAGATTCCCTATTCCAAGGGAGAAAGAGCAAAAGTCAAAAGCTATGGAGTGGACGATGTCAGCGAAGGCGTAGCTGTTCTAAGACACGAAGGCGCGGATGTGGGCATAACAGGAAACTCAACAAACCCCACAAGATTTCAACACCCCGTATCGGGAACATATAAAAAATGGGCCTTAGAGAATGGAAAGAGCTATTTCTCAGTTGCCAGCGGCGGCGGCACAGGCAGAACATTGCACCCCGACAACATGGCGGCAGGACCTGCCTCATACGGTATGACCGACACAATGGGCAGAATGCATTCTGACGCCCAGTTTGCAGGCTCTTCTTCAGTTCCGGCTCATGTGGAAATGATGGGACTTATGGGTATGGGCAACAACCCCATGGTTGGCGCTACCGTTGCAGTAGCTGTTGCTATTGAACAGGCAAACAACTAAACAAATATTAAACACTAAAGAACCAAAAAGACCGCAAACTTTAATAGAAAAGCATGCGGTCTTTTTTTGATTAAATTATGTTATCTGTCAAAAACCATATTATCCATTGCCGCCATTGCCGAGGCAAAAGCCCAGTGCAAATTGTAACCGCCGCATTGCCCGTCCACATCCATACACTCTCCACCGATATAAAGGCCTCTTACAAGCTTTGACTGCATAGTCTTAGAGTTTATATCTTTAAGCTCAAAACCTCCATTTGCAACCTGGGAGTACTTTTTTTCGCCAAGCGCTGTCACCTCTAAGATGAAGTCTTTCACAACTGTATGAACAGAAATATTCCTGTCCTTTGCTTGTTTTTTTATGTTTAAGGCAATTTCTTTTCTTACAACGCCTTCCAAATCATATTTTTTTATTTCTTCCTCCGCCATATCCCAAGCAAAATCAATCGAGAGTCTGTATTTTCCATTGTTTCTTGCAACATAAGCCGACAGCATAAGTACCGCTATGCCGCTTAAGCCCTCTTTCTTAAACAAAATCTCTCCCGTTTGCAATGCAACCTTTTTCCCACCGTCCAAAAGGCAAACTTTTGCTTTAGCTCTCAATCCGTCAAGCCCTTTTATATATCTTTGGTCGGTTTTTAACCAGACCAGGGATGGCCTCATCTCTTTTACGGTATGCCCAAAATGTCTTAACAAATCTAAACTAAGCTCTCCCATAGTGCAATCCGAGCCTGTGGCAAAGAAAATATTTTTTGTGAATAACTTATTATTAACACAAAAGCCATTCTCAATTTTTTCGATGCTTTCAGCTCTGCAATTTAATATTTTGTCCT
>CAZVHD010000016.1:0-13603 GCA_964626765.1 uncultured Christensenella sp. | reverse complement strand
TCTTGACCTTACTGTTTTTAATCACGATGTGAAAGCCGAGGAAATATTGTCAGGCGGTTTTGATGGTATTATGCTTACGAACGGACCGGGAGACCCCAAAGAAAACAAAATTGCAATTCAGACAATAAAAGATATGTTGGGAAAATTTCCGATTTTTGGAATTTGTCTGGGACATCAACTTGTTGCGTTGGCGCAAGGCGGAGATACCAAAAAACTAAAATACGGACACAGAGGCAGTAATCACCCCGTAAAAAATACCGACACCAATAAGATGTTTATAACAAGTCAGAACCATAGTTACGCAGTAGTGCCCGAGGGTCTTCCCAAAGGAAGCAAAGTCTCTTTCATAAACTGGAACGACAAGACCGTAGAAGGCGTTATTTATGAGAATAACTGCTTTACCGTGCAATTTCATCCCGAAGCAAGCGCCGGACCAAATGACGCAGGCTATTTGTTTGATGAATTTGTAAAGATGATGGCATAGTATGATAACAACTTCTGCAAAAGTCTTAATCAATAATGAAATTGGTTGCAATACCTATAAAATGGTACTATATATAAGAGACATGCCTAAAGTAAGGGCGGGACAATTTCTGATGATTGATTGCGGACAAACTCAAGGGATTACACTCAAACGACCCATAAGTATTCACACTTTTGACAATGACACACTAACCATACTGTATAATGTAGTTGGCAAAGGAACAAAAGCCCTTTCGAAAACACAAAAGGGTTCGGATAAAGATGTAATTTTACCGCTGGGAAATGGTTTTGACGCAAAAAATTATTCAAATATAGCCCTTATAGGCGGCGGTCTTGGCATATTTCCGCTTTATTCTATAATAAATGAATATCCCAACAAAAATTATTACGCTTATCTTGGATGTAGGGATAAATCAGGCTTTGTCTGTCAGGATGCTTTTTTAGAAAGCTGCAAAGCGACAATTCTTACAACTGAAGATGGTTCGCTTGGACAAAAAGGTTTTGTGACAGAGTGTGTAAAAAAGGATTTGAATAAATTCGAAGCTATTTTTGCATGTGGACCAAAACCGATGTTAAAGGCGCTCAAAGATATGATAAAAGACACCCAAATACCCACATATGTATCCATGGAAGAAAGAATGGGATGCGGCTTTGGGGGATGTCTGACTTGTACCTGCAAGACCATAAACGGCAATAAACGAGTTTGCGCGGAAGGTCCTGTTTTTGATATAAGAGAGGTGATTTTATGACCTCGCTCAAGACAAATCTATGTGGCGTTGATTTCAAAAATCCTGTTATTGCGGCAAGCGGAACTTTTAATTTTGGCGAAGAGTATAAAAACTTTTTTTCTCTTTCAAAATTGGGCGGAATATGCTTGAAAGGTCTTACACTTGAAAAAAGAGAAGGCAACGATTCCCCCAGAATAGCTGAAACTTATGGTGGAATTCTCAACAGCGTAGGTTTGCAAAATCCGGGACTGGACGAATTCTTGAAGGATTATCTTCCTAAACTCATAAGAGAAAACACAAATATGATAGCCAATATAGCGGGAAATACAGTATAGGAGTACTGTCAAATGGCGGAAAGGCTGTGTAACACAAAGATTGATATGATTGAAATGAATATCAGCTGTCCCAATGTTAAAAAGGGCGGCGTGGCGTTTGGCGTTGAACCAAGGGATGTGGAAAACATCACAAAAGAAATTAAAAAACACTGTAAAAAACCTCTTATAGTAAAACTTACTCCCAATGTCAGTAATATTGCAGATAACGCCAAAGCCGCAGAAGAAGGCGGCGCCGATTGTATATCGCTTATAAATACTTTGAAAGGAATGGCAATTGATTATAAAACCAAAAAACCAATATTAGCTAATATTATTGGTGGCTTAAGCGGAAGAGCAATAAAGCCTGTTGCCTTAAGAATGGTTTATGAATGTTATCAGGCTGTTAAGATTCCTATCATAGGAATAGGTGGCATATCTGACTTTATTGACGCCATAGAATTTATGCTTGCAGGAGCTTCGGCAATACAGGTAGGCACAGAAAATATGATAAACCCAATGGCTTCGGTTCAGATAATAGAGGGCTTAGAAAAATATTGTAACGAAAATAAAGTAAATAGCATAAATGAGCTTGTTGGAGGACTTATAACATGACAAAAAAAGAAATATTGAGAATATTTGAAGTAGCCGGTGTTTTACAGAGCGGTCATTTTTTATTGACTAGCGGAAGACATAGCGACAAATATATGCAGTGCGCAAAACTTTTCACTAATCCTCAGTTGAGTGAACTGCTTTGCGGAGAGCTTGCAAAAAAACTGATTAAGTTGGATATAAACTGTGTCACAGCGCCTGCGATAGGCGGCATAATAATGGGATATTCAATTGCAAAGAACCTCAATAGAAAGAATATCTTTGCAGAAAGGGAAAATGGAAAAATGGCTTTTCGAAGAGGTTTTGAGATAACTAAGGGCGAAAAATGCATTGTAGTTGAAGATGTTGTGACCACGGGTGGCTCGGTAAAAGAGGTTATTGAGCTCATTCGGAATGAGGGAGGAGAAGTTGTCGCTGTTGCGTCACTTGTGGATAGAAGCGGAAAGAAAGTTGATTTTGGCGTTCCTTTTTATTCTCTTTTGTCTGTTAACATAAAGTCTTACGACCCCGATAACTGCCCCGTTTGTAAAAAGCAAGTTCCATTGGTTAAGCCGGGAAGCAGGAATTAAAATTGTTGTTAAATTATAAAATTGGATAATTAAATATTAAACTTAATTGAAAATATAAATTTCATATGATTATAAAAAAGCCCGCCATCCAAATGGATGACGGGTTTTTTTGAGTTAGTCTGTAAGCCGAGTTCTGTCTTGAATGATCATCTGTCTAGGCAAACCGTTGCCGGTATGCTCAAGCGATTTGGGTCGGGCGGGCCGCCCATAATGACCCGTATCTTGCATCAGACGGGGTTTACACAGCCAATTTCGTCGCCGAACTGCTGGCGCGCTCTTACCGCGCCTTTCCACCCTTACAAAGTCAAAAACTTTGCGGTTTATTTCTGTTGCACTGTCCTTGAAGTCGCCTTCAGTGGGAGTTACCCACCGCCATTGCCCTGTGATGCTCGGACTTTCCTCATCTTATAAAAGATGCGATCACCCAACTAACTCAACTGTATATTAGCATAAATACTGTGTTTTTGCAACAACTTAGTATTGTTTAGACATACTTAATGTGGAAATAATAGACAAAGGAGATTTTATGCTGTATATATTTTTGATAACTGTCAATATCTTAATACTTATTATAATTGCCTGGAGGGCATCAATTAAAAGACCTGAAATGAAACATATGGTCAGGCTGGATGACGATGACCTTGTAAGAGCGCTTTTGCCATTTGCAAGAGAAATGAGAATAACTGAATATGGCAAGGGATTTAACCTCGCATCTCTTTATCCTGTAATACAAAGAGCCTACAAACTTATAGAAAAAAAGGTCAAAAGAAATGAGGCTCTTTTTGAATATGAAAAGTGGCTTTACCAAAACATATATCTTGTCAAAAGGTTTATATTCAGTAAAAAGAAAAATAGTTTCAAAAACTTGCCTCATTCAAAAGGTGAAGTCCGTATCGTGGCTCTTGCAAGATTTATTGTGAACAGGTCTCTTAATTGTCTTGATTCAAATAGAATTTCCCTTGCTATGAACACAATAAAAAGCGAGCTTTCCTTAAGCTTTGGAGAGATTCTTCATTTTAATGACGCTATTAGTTACGCCGCTATTGAACAGATATATATTCTCAGTCAAAGAATTCTTTTTCACAATAAGTCTAAGAGACTTGCCCAAAAGGGATACATCATAAAAAGAAAAATGATAAGCGATGTTTATAATTATTTTTTGCTTAACAACCCCAAGTTATCGGATGAAACCGATAATCGCCTCAGGAGAATGGGCATAAATCCTCAAAGCATTGCGTTCAACTATAATTTGTCACTGACACATAGCACTAAAATGGCGGAAAGTCTTTTTAATGTTTTATTGAACTACAACAATTATCTTCCCAAAGATGCGTGTTTGGAATACCATAACGCTACAAGCATATTAAAAAATCAAAAAGATTATGAGAAAATGAGCTTGAACACCAAACAATCCTTTTTTAGGGTTATTGAAAAGCTAAGCGAAAAACTCAATGTCAGCGAGATGCTTATAGCAAAAATTCTTGTTGAAATGACGGAAAAGAATAATACTGATATAGCAACTATTCTTTATGACCATTATTACAGCTTGAAACAAGCGGTCAAAAAAGGCAAAATTTTTGTGGTTCCTAAGATTAAATCAAATAAGCCTGAACTTTTGTATGTTTTATGTATATTGCTTACGACAATAGCGCTGTGCTTAGGTGGATGGCTGTGGACGGGAAGTCTTGCGGGAGCTATTATAAGCGTATTGCCGGTGTTTTTCATTGTGGAATATATGTTCAACACAATTCTTTCATCTATGCTTGAACAAAAAACCCTGCCCCAAATGAATTATCAATCGGTTCCGCCCGAACATAATACAATGGTTGTTATATCAGAGTTTATAACATCTGTGGAACAGGCGGACGAGGCTGTGAAACATTTATTGGAAGTAAAAGAGGGAAATGATTATGACAATATTCAATTTGTTTTGCTTGCGGATTTCAAAAACGGAGACAGCGAGGTTTTAAGCGAGGATAATGCGATAATCGCAAGGCTTAGCGAGCTGTTAAAAGACAAAGACAAATGCAATGTATTTGTCAGAAGAAGAGTAAAGGATGGTGACAAGTTTATCGGATTTGAAAGAAAAAGAGGAGCTATAATGGCTCTTACTAGATATCTGATGACGGGCAAAGACCAAGATTTTGCCTTTATATTAAACAAAGAACACGCCAAACCCGTATACATTATGACCCTGGACGCCGACAACACAGTAAGCACATCGGGCATAAAGGATATGATAAACATCATAACACATCCTTACAATGAGAAATATGACCTGATAAACGCCCACAGCAGATACAATCTATTTTCCATTAATACCAGATTTGCAAAGAGATTTTTGCATAGCTCGGGTATAATGGGATACCCGATTTATTCTTCATTTTATTATAATCTTTTTGGAAAGGATGTTTTCTGCGGCAAAGGAATTTTCAAATTAAAGTTATTTTATAATAAATTAGAAGGTGTTTTTCCATCCAAAAAAATACTCTCTCATGACATATTGGAAGGAGCATTATTAAAAACAGGATGCGGTGGCACTATATTTGAAGACGCTCCTACCAGTTTTCTGTCAGAAAGAGAAAGACGAAAAAGATGGATGAGAGGAGATATCCAGCTTTTGCCTTTTATTAGGAGGTCATGGAAGAACGACGAGGGAAAAAGGTATAATTCCCACATGCCGATTTTCTATAAATTTCTTATATTTAGAAACGCTATGGCGCCCTTAAAAGATTTTCTTTTGCTTATATTGGGGCTTATGTCGGTATTTATAAGCGCAGAAATTTGGAAATACTTTTTTTTGGTTTTATCATTTCCATTTATTATAAACCAAATAAGCATTTTGCAAGGGGTCAACAATGATATAAGATTGAGATATATAGCTGAAAAAACAGCTACAAATGTAAAAAACTTGATTGAAGAACTGTTTATGCTGACTTATTATGGTATTGCCAACTTCTTTCTTTTTGTAAATACTTTAATAAAGATGATAAGAAAAGGAAATCTGTTGCAGTGGAAGACATATTATCAGGCTCAAAAGCAAAGAAATATGAATTCATATGTAAGAGAATTTACCGTATCAATTGTCTTTATAACAGTTCTTGGCGCGATTATGTTTTTTATAGGCTTGAATCCGGTATTTATTCTGGCTTTCGGAGTTTGGGCGTACTTTGCTCAATTATCATTATATTGGGGCAACAGAGAATTCCACGAATACAGCTTGACAAAACAACAAAAGGAAAAGCTTCTCAACTATGCGCAAAAGACTTATAAATATTTCACGCTTATGCATACGCCCTCCGGGATTATTGGCGACAACATACAAATAAAACCGTACAAGGGTCAGTCTAAAAATACATCTCCAACAAATATTGGCTTTACGCTTCTTGCTGATATAGCAGCATATTATCTTGGATTTATTGACTCTCAAAAAAGCGTGGAACTCTTATATAACAGAATAAAAAGCGTTGATATAATGCCCAAATGGCATGGCAATCTTTATAACTGGTATAAAATAGACACTTATCGTCCTATAAATAATTTTATATCCAGTGTGGACAGCGGTAATTTTATTGTGTGCCTTATGATAACAAAAGAATTTTTCAAGACAAGAAATTTCCAAAAAGGTTATGAACTTGCTAAAAAAATTATTGAAAACACTAATTTGGACAAACTTTTTGACCATAGAAAAGGGCTTTTTTATATTGGTTATAACGAAAAGAGCAACGAATATAGCGGACATTATGATATTTTGGCGTCAGAAGCCAGATTGTTAAGCCTTGTATATATTTCTCAAAGCGGAAAGGCTGAGCATTGGAGAAACCTTCAAAGAGATTATACGCCTCTTATGGGAAACACTCTTTTGTCCTGGAGCGGAACTATGTTTGAATATCTGATGTCTGATTTATTTATACAGTCGCCTAGGTTCTCTCTTTTATATGAAAGCTCACACAGAGCTGCGGTTATTCAGTCCCGTAACACTGTAAAAGGCATATGGGGAGTGAGTGAAAGCGGTTATTATGATTTTGACGACGAACTTAGATATCAATACTACGCTTTTGGTCTTAACAAACTATCTTTGAGAAGTGAATTTGATAAAAGCACCTTTTCTCCATATAGTTCGGTTATCGCTCTCAAATATATTCCTAACGAGGTTATGGATAATCTCAACAAAATTGATGAAATCGGAGGATTTAGCGATTATGGTTTTTATGAGGCATTAGACTTGAGCGGGAGAACAAGGTTTATCGCCTCATATATGACCCATCATCAGGGGATGATACTGGCTTCAATAACAAACGCTCTAAATGATAATATTTTCTGCAAACTGTTGGAAAACTGTAAGGGAATGAAAGCATGTATGAACCTTTTGAACGAAAGGACAAGCGAACAGACATTCGCTATAAAACAAAAGACCAATAACGATAAAGTACTGAGAATGGAAAACGAGTACTATGAATATATATCTGAAATTGACTTCAATACCAAATCAGCGGCTTTGAGTAACGGCGCTTTAACCGTGTGTTTTGATACTTTGGGAAACAATTTTTTGAAATATAACGACTTGTTTATTAACGCGTACAGAAGGATATACGACACCCATAATGGAGGATATTTTTATGTGTGCGATTATAGCAACAATCTTTATAGTCCGTCGTATTATCCGTTGTGCGATGATATCACAAAGCGTAGCGTGTCATATTCTGATGTGGAGATGACTTTTGAAAACACCGAATTAAAGCTCAAACAGGATATATGCGTGGCAGATGGTCTAAACGCCGAAGTCAGACGACTGACTTTGAAGAGTGAAATGCAAGTCAAAAAAGTGGCGTATTATATGGATATCTCTTTGAACACATACGATGGGTTTAACGCTCATCCTGTATTTAATAACCTTTTTATAAAAAGCTCATATGACGAGGATAATAACGCGGTTATATTCCACAAAAGGTCAATGCAAAAAGACGGCGATACCTTTGTGGCTTTTGTTATAAGAGGTTTGAAAAATCTTAAAATAGAGACCAACAGATTTAATCTTTTGGGAAGAAACAACAGTGAAATGTCACCTCAGTTCATTAATGACGATAGCAAAGAAAAACCCTATCCCTCTCTTGGAGATGTTCTTGAACCTGCTTTAGGCTTTACGGGTGAATTTGAAGGCGAGAAAAAAGAATGTCAGCTTATCACACTGGTTGCCGAAAGCTATGAGGAGCTTCAGGGTTATATAAAGATTTTGCCCGAGGATTTTTATAGCTATTGCAAGGAATCCTCCAGAATGAAATATCGTATTGGAAATCTTGCAAATAAACTTTGCGGTACGCTCCTTTATCAGCCTTATTCCAACAAAACACTGATGTATGTTTGGAAAAACCGTTTGCAAAACCAGTTTAACTTTATCAATAACAATAAAAAGACCATACTATATCTTTATGACGAGAGCAAAAATGATTTTTTTATCGAATTGCTCAATGCTTATAGACAATGGAAATATTTAGGCCTTGACTTAAGGTTAATCGTATATTACAGCGAAAATTTCAAAGCTACGCAAAAGGACCATATCATAGAGCTTTTGAGAAAGTATTTCGTTCAGGACTATATGCTTGTGGAAAAATCACAGAAGGTAGAGCATCTTTTTGATTTTGTCTTTATAATATTGGATACCGAGCTTTCTATTTATGAGCTTAAAAGCAGGGAAAATATATTAAGAAGCATAAAGACAACAGAAGATGGATTAAGAGAATATGACATAGAAACAAGAGAGCAAAGCTCTTTGAAAAGCGGAAGCGGCGCTTATTTTGAAGATTCCTATATTTTGTATGAAAAACCTTTGCTTCCCTATAGCAATGTAATATGTGAAAAGTATGGCGGGATTGTTATTACTGAAAATGGAGGGGGTTTTTATTATTTTGAGAATTCCCGTGAGTTTAAGGCTACAAGACATGATTTTGACCCGGTAAAAGACACGCCTTTTGAATATCTGTATGTAAGAGACGCAAACCTTTGTCATCGCATAAACGGAGGAAGCGGAAAGGGGCGTAAGACTGTATATGAAAAGGGAATAATGCATCACAATACACAGTTGACTGATTTTGATACTCAAGTTAGCCATTATATTATTAACGAGGGTATGGCAAAAGTAATGGAAATTGATATTGTACCGGTATCAAAAAATGCAATAAGTGTGGACTTGATATACGCCTTTTATCCTAGTCTGAACTGGACAACCAAAAATGATTTCATAGCTGTTGAATTAAATCAAAGCATATTAAGCGCGCATAATTTGCTTAACGGGAAAAGCCTATATATAAAAGTTTTTGCCGACAAGGGAGGCTCTATCTCCGATATAAACTTCAATAATCACGAAGTTCCATATTTTGAGATTACTTCATTAGCGGACCTGCCCCAGAAAATATTTATTGTGTCATCAAAGGACTATGTTTTTTTGAATTCTCTTGATGAAAGCGGCATCTTAAAAATGAAAGATGAACAGATTAATAAATTTCAAAATATTGATAACATCAAAATACAAACTCCCGTAAAAAGCTTTAATTATCTTGCAAACAATCTCTTATACCAAGTATACTCCAGCAGAATAAAAGGAAAATGCGGATACTATCAAACAGGCGGCGCAACAGGATTTCGTGACCAGCTTCAGGATTGTATGGCGTTTTTACACAGCAACCCGAATGTTGTAAGAGAACAAATTGTGTATTCGGCAAAAAGACAATATGAAGAGGGCGATGTTATGCACTGGTGGCACCACCCAAAATTTGGACTGCGTACAAGAATCACAGATGACAAGCTTTATCTTCCTTATACGGTTTCAGAGTATATTGATTTCACCTCAGATGAAAGTGTCCTGGATGTGGAACTTCCCTATTTGAAATCCCCTGTTTTGGAAGAATATGAGAATACAAGATTTGAAAATCCGCCTTACACAACTTTCAAAGAGACCATAAGAGACCACTGTGTCAGGGCAATAAAGAGTTCTTTGAAATTTGGGGAACATGGTCTTTTATTGCTTGGTGGCGGCGACTGGAATGACGGACTTGACCATGCCGGAATAAAAGGAAGAGGTGAAAGCGTAGCCTTAAGTATGCTTTGTAGCGATGTTATGACAAGATTCAAAAATTACTGCGAGGGAAGCTCAAAAGAGTTCTTCGAAAAACTAGCGTTGCAGTTAAAAAAGAATATCGAGGAGTATTGCTATGAAGACGGTCAACACAAGAGACTTTTTAAGGACGAGGGCAAACGGCATGGAGCAAGCAACACCAATGAATATAGTATAGATTTATTGTCTCAAAGCTTCGCAGTTCTTTATAATGTAGCGGATGAAAAAAAGAAGTTGAGTTGTCTTGATGCCGCAAAACAGCTTGCAGACGAAGAGCTTGGAATTATTAAGCTTTTATCGCCTCCTCTGACAAAAAAAACATACTTGGGCTATATAAGCGCTTATCCCAAGGGCATAAGAGAAAACGGAGGGCAATATACACATTCGGCTATTTGGTATATAATGGCATTAGTAAAAGCGGGAAAACAAGAAGAAGCGTTTGAGCTTTTTCAAATGATAAATCCCGCTGAAAAATGTCGCATTGAAAAAAAGAATAACATGTATAAGGGAGAACCATATGTTCTGGCGGGGGATGTGTATTACAATTCTGACAACAAAGGCAGGGTCGGCTGGAGTTGGTATACAGGAAGCGCGGCATGGGCTTATAGGCTTATTGTAGAGGAATTTTTTGGTCTCAAAAGAAATGGCGATACCTTAATTATAAAACATAACTTGCCTAAAAAGCTTATAAACAGCGAAATTATTTATAAATATCATATGTCAGAATATCTTATTGAATATGTAAAGGGCGAGCAAAATAAGATGACTGTTGACGGTGTGGAAAAAGAGGATTTCCAAATAAAACTTGAGAATAAGAAAAGGTCAAAAGTAGTAGTAGAGATAGCCTTTTGAGATGTAGATAGTACTTGACATTTTATGTAAATGATAGTAGTATATTGTTATGGATTTGTTTGATACAAACAGGCAAAAAAACGCACCTTTAGCAGCTAGGATGAGATGCTCTGACATAGACGATTTTTTGGGACAAAAGCATATCGTGGGAGAGGGCAGCTTGCTAAGGAGGGCTATCATAGCCGACAGACTTGGAAGCTGTATCTTTTATGGGCCTACAGGCTCGGGAAAGACTACTTTGGCAAATATTATTGCTCAGATGTCCAAATCAAACTATGTATACCTTAATGCAGTCTCTAGCGGTGTTGCCGATGTCAAAAAAGTCATCGCCGACGCAAAGCACAATCTTGCCCTTTACTCTCAAAAGACCTATCTTTTATTGGACGAATGCCACAGATGGAACAAAGCTCAGTCGGACAGTATGCTCTCAGCTATTGAAAAAGGCGAGATTATATTCATCGGAAGCACTACGGAAAATCCCTATGTCAATATGACAAAGGCGATTGTCAGCCGTTGTAGGGTGTTTGAATTTAAGCGTCTCGAAAACAAGGACATAAGAGAGGGCGTATTAAGAGCCCTAAAAGACAAAAAGAACGGTCTTGGTCTATATGATATCAACATATCCGATGATGCAATAAACCACCTTGTCTATGCGTCAAATGGTGATTTGAGAGTGGCTTTGAACGGACTTGAGCTTGCAGTTTTGACAACAGACCCCGACTTGGACGGCTCAATAAAAATCACAAAAGAAATTATGACACAGTCGGTTCAATCACCGCCTTTGTCCATAGATGAAACCACATATTACGATATGCTCAGCGCTTTTTGCAAAAGCCTGAGAGGCAGCGACGCAGACGCGGCTTTGTATTATGCTATGAGGCTTATTGAGGCGGGTTGTGACCCTTTACTGATAGCAAGAAGGCTTGTTGTCCATGCCGCTGAGGATGTGGGAATGGCCGACCCCATGGCTTTGAGTATTGCCGTAAGCGCCCTGCAAGCTTATGAAAAACTAGGACTTCCCGAAGGGAAAATACCTTTGTCCGAGGGGATTATTTATGTTTGTACAGCGCCAAAATCCAATTCAGTGGTTAAAGCTATGCACGCCGCTGACGAATATGCAAAACAAGCCCACGACAATGTACCTTATTATTTAAGAGATACAAACTTCAAAACCGAAAAAGTTGACGGATACAAGTATCCCCATGATTATGGCGGATATGTAAAACAACAATACTTGCCCGATACCATTAAAGATATGATATTTTACACTCCCGGCAAAAATGGTCAGGAGAAAAATATAAAAACATATAAATCTAATTCATAAAGGAGGAATAGAATTTATGTCAAAAGACTTGAAAGGAACAAAAACAGAAAAGAACTTGTGGGAAGCTTATGCAGGCGAAAGCATGGCAAGAAACAAATATGACTATTTCGCTTCAAAAGCAAAAAAGGACGGATATCAGCAGATTGCCGCTTTTTTTGAAGAGACTGCGCACAATGAAAAAGAGCATGCAAAAATATGGTTTAAGAGATTAAAAGGTATCAACGAAACCCCCGAAAACCTTGCTGTTGCGGCAGAGGGTGAAAACTATGAATGGACAGACATGTACGCAGGTTTTGCAAAAGATGCAAGAGAAGAAGGTTTTGACGATTTGGCAAAACTTTTTGAAGGTGTTGCGGCAATAGAAAAAACTCATGAGGAGAGATACAGAGTTTTGCTTGAGAATGTCAAGACAGGAAAAGTTTTTGAAAGATGCGAGAAAAAGATTTGGGAGTGCAGAAACTGTGGAAACAGAGTCTATGATACAAAAGCTCCCGATATATGCGATGTATGCGAGCATCCTCAGGCTTTTTATCAGATTCTGGTCAAAAACTACTAAATCAACATATCCATAATACAAGAAATTTACGGGGCAATATATCTTATAATTGTCCCGATTTCCTGAGAAAGTGAGATTTAATATAATGATAGAAATTTATAATTTAACAAAAACTTATAAGAGCAGCAGCATAAAAGCTGTTGACGACATTTCCCTAAATGTCGAGGGTGGCGAGATTTATGGTTTTCTTGGTCCCAACGGCGCAGGAAAATCCACAACAATAAAGTGTCTTACCGGTATTTTGCCTTTTGAAGGGCACATAAAGATTTGCGGTTCAGACATTAAAGAAGAACCAGTAAAAGCTAAAAGGAATATTGGCTTCGTGCCTGACGAAAACATTATTTATGATGGATTGACAGGATTTGAATATGTAAATTTCATAGCCGATGTATTTGAAGTGCCGACAGAAGAGAGAAAAAAAAGAATAGAAAGATATTCCAAGTTGTTTGAGATGGACGGCAAGCTCAATAACAAGATATCTTCATACTCTCATGGTATGAAACAAAAGATTTCTCTTATATCAGCCCTTGTTCATAATCCCAAGGTATGGGTGCTTGACGAGCCTATGACAGGACTTGACCCCAAGGCATCCTTTAACTTGAAACAGCTTATGTCCGAGCACACAAAGAAAGGCAATACAGTTTTCTTTTCATCCCATGTGTTGGAAGTGGTACAAAAGGTATGTACAAAAGTTGCCATTATTAACAAAGGGAAAATAGTTACTATCTGTGATATGAACGAGCTCAACGAAAAAAGGAAGAATATGACCCTTGAGGATTTGTTCCTGAGTATTACAAAGAGTAAAGAGGAAGATGAAAATGTCAATACTTAATCAATTCTGGATAGTTTTCACAACTATCTTTAGGAATAATCTCAAAAAGACCAAGGGTCTGGGCGAAAAGAAATCACATAAAATCATCTCTTTGATTATGATTTCCATCGGGGCGGCAGTTCTATTAGGCTATTATGTTTTTTATGTCTTGGTTATCACAAAATCATCTTTTGACGCTGGCATTAATGACAAGATTATATACCTTTTCATAGCAATGGCTCAGTT
>CAZVHD010000015.1:0-13802 GCA_964626765.1 uncultured Christensenella sp. | reverse complement strand
CATCTCCTTCATTGAGAATAACTCTACTTGATGAATTGATTAAAGCCTGTATTGTGAGGTCTTTTTTGTCAATATCAAAAGAGAAGAAATCATTTTGTATTTGATAGTTGTTGTTATCAATATCTACTGTCATTTCATATTCTCCGGCATTTCTAACAGATGATGGAGAGTAGCTCATAACAAGACTATCATCAGATACAGATGCCATATCTTCATCAAGAATTTCTCCGCTCTTTATGGTTACATCTACTGTTTTTAGATTTCCGTCATAGACAAAATCAGCATTTCCATATTCCACATCAATATTTCTTTTTTCTATAACCAAAGAAATTTGCCTTTGGGCAGGCTCGTAGTTGGGGTTTGTTTGGTCAGTATTAAAGGATGCATGTATAGTATAGTTGCCGGCTTCGGGATAGGTATATCCCGTCGTATCGGCCTCTATATCAACATCTATTTCTGTATTGAGTTCGCCTGCGCCCTGAGCTCTTGCGGTTATATCGCTTACATTCCCGTATGTTTGGTTTTGAGAGCCGGTAAATGTTATGGATACTTCGGCAGAGTTTATTTGTATCATTATTATATCGCCATCCCAATAAGGATAATTATCGTCCTCAGATGTCAAAATCATCTTATAAAGTCCCGCATTTACGGGCGGAGATGACAAGTACTCTCCCTCAGGCGCTTCATTAAGCTGATATTTTATTGAATGCTCAACGCTTACCCCTTCAAGGCCGATTACCGAATAAGTAGCAGTTTTTGGCTGGCCATCATAGGTGAACTCAACACCGTTAGTATTCATAATCTGACGGCTATCCTCTACTGTTACTTGAGGCGTATATTCCACAATATGACCAATAATAGTAAATGAAGTATTTTCAAGCCTATAATTATCGTTGTCTATCTCTAAATCGCTTACGGTTATTGTTTCACCGGTTCCACCCGCTTGAGGAGAAGAAAACTGGGCGTTATACTCAATAAGTCGTACGGTATCACCTTCTACAATATCTCCTGATTCAAACCTGTAATGTTTTTGCTGAAGGTCTATATCAGTTGTGTTATTATAAGACTTATAATACTGATTATAGCCCATTATGGTTATATCCTTTTGCAGTATTGTTACTGTTCTCATTTGATAGATAAAATTGTAATTATAACTTACATCTATATCCATGCCTGTTTCTTGCTGATTTATAACAATATTGTCAATTTCACATATTGTTTCCTTATCCTCTTCCGCTAAGCTGTCTTCGGTGGTGATAGAACCTTGGGCAACATAGTGATTTTCTGATTCCAGACCGTCAACAAGTCCTTCTATATCAAGTGGTATGACAAAAGGATTTCCGTCATATACTTTCTCCCTTTCAATATCAGGGTTATTATCAAGGTCTATAAGAACATCAGCCTGTACAATTTCCACCTGCTGATTTTGTCCGTCAACCACCAAATATTGATTTGTTACATCCATATCATAGTCATCATAGATGGCTATGGGCGAGTGAGAGACAAGCGTATGAACTCCTACATCACTTGATACGCTCCTTCTTATACCCGCTATGTCGTGTTCTGATAAAAGTCCAAGGCTTTCGCTGTCATTAAGAACCTTATCGTTTAAGGCGTTTTCCACAACCATTGGGTTTTGAACAGTAACATAGTAAAAATCAGCGTTGTATGTATGCTCGGCAATATCCCCTCCCATGTTCACATCAACAATAATTTGTCTAGGTCGGATTTGAGCGTGGTTTTCTCTTTGAAATCTTATATCATAGTTTGATATACTATCTTCCCCGTCATCGTTTACAACTTCCTCAATTGAATATCTCCAAGTTTTATATTCAGCCACATCCCCATCGTCTGTGTACAAATGATATCTTGCATATTCTCCGTCAACAAGACCGTCCAAGGTCACAAGTTCCTGCAGGTTGTCGTTTATGATATTACCGTTTTCAAGAGTCAACTCTCCGCTTTCAAAACTTACCATAATATCAATTGGCTGTCCGTCATAATATTTTTGAACTTTTGTTCTATATTCATTGCTTTCTTGTATATCTCTAAAGAAAAGCTGTAAGTCCCTGCGTGTTATTACAACAGTAGGTAGATGGTCTTCATAATTCTGATATTCATCTGCTATGTTATACCATGTGTCAAGATTGTCGACATTTTGATAATAGTGTATATCATAGTTTATTGTTACATCCTCTTCATCAGGATTTTCAATTATTATATCTTGACCCACTACTAATAATTTTTCTGAAACGCTTTCGTCATCGTATTCCACATCGGGGTCTTCAGTAACAAGAAAACCGCTGCCGGGTCGAATACTGTCCCTGTTGATTAAGACACCGCCTTGGTTATAGTCGCCCATAAACCCGCAAATAAGCTCTCCGTCTGTCTCATACAAATCCACAACCATAGAATTAACTATATCCACCTGAAAAAGCTGACCATCGTACTCTTTTGTATAACCCGGAACACCTTTTAATGTGTCAATAACTATTTTCTGTGGTTCTATGGTAACCACCCTTTGCACAAAATTGAATTCTGTATCTTGAAAATCAATATCATAATTTTCAGTTACATCGTCATCAAGGGCATCTAATATAACAATATCGGAACCCCAAACCAATTGTTTGGACACTACTTCATCTTCGTCATTTCTTGCCACTTCCCCGTCTGTAGATTCCAAAGACCCTCCGTTAATTTCATGATTATTGACAATATCGGGATAGTCGCCTTGTTCAATAACCATAGAAGTATCTAAGCTCCTTTCAAATACATGTCTGTCATACGCTTTGACAAAAGAATTATTCATATCATAATCGTCTGTACTGCCCGAGGCGTCTCTCGCCACATCCATGAGGATTTTTCTCTTATAAATCTCAAAATAGCTGTCTTCGTAGCTTACATCATAGTTCTCGGTTACATCGTGGCTTTCATTATTTATTATTTGAACGTCTTGATTGTCGCCAAGCAAAATTCTATCACCCACATTTTTATCTGTTGTTATTCTGCTTCCACTATCAAACATGTGACCTGACACAAGCTCAAATCCAAGACCATTTACATCGTCATCAGGATTATCAATATAGTAATGATTATAATCAACAGTGTAATAATCATCATTATAAACACCTTTCAGACCGCTTATAAGGTCTTGACCTTCTTGCTCCCACAGGCTCTCATCTCTTGCCGATATATAAATATTTCTCTTTAAGATTTCAACCTTTCCGTCGTCGGTATAAATAAAGTCATAGTTATAGTTCAGGTTTTCCATAACTCCTGTTCTGTTTATGACAAATTGCCCCTCTCCGTCGTCTTCGCCTAAATAATATACGCCATAATTGACCTCAACGGTTTGCATATAGCTTGAAGATTCATCAAGGAAATCGTCTCCCTCAAGACCATCTAGCATAGGAGATACTATATCTACAACCAGTTTCTGTTCGTCATAAACCTTCTTTTGCCAATCTTCCAAAGATGTATTGATATCCACCAGAACTTGCTTTTTATTTATATCTATTGTGACAGATGAAAAAGATATCAAATAGTTGTCCTCAAGAGGCGTTGTTTCTTCTCTGCTATCAGCAATCATAAGTTCATAATCAAGTATTTTGTTACTCTCGACAAATTCATCCAAAGAAAAAGCAATGCCGGTAAGATTATGTCGAAAAGACCCCTCATTATTTACAAGACCGCCATTTTCTTCGCCTGCGTTTGCATCCATACTGTTATCCAAAGCAATTTCGTACCGCTCAGTATCATATGTCTTGAACAGATCATTTGATGACAAACTTACATCTATCTCTATCGGTCTTTTATTTATATCTATATATGCAGCAATAGGATTTATATCATAGTTATGCGTTACAAGCTCATCCTCAATGATTATCATTTGGTCGGGATACAATATTTCTATGTTTTCTCCGACAGACTTGCTCGATGATGTTAAATCGCTTGTCATAGGCGATACGCTATGACCGTCAACAAGTCCGTTCGTCTCCCAGTCATCGTGTTCTGTTATCATAGCGTCAGTCACGGGGAATGAATGATATTCACCCTTATACACCTCTTCCATACTGTATTCATTGGGCATGACAACATCAACAGTCTTTGGCAAAATATCTACAAGGTTGTTTTGCAATTCTATAACATAATTATCTGTACTGTCTTGTGAATCAGACTTGATTATTTCTATATCGGAAAAAATTCTTAATTCCTTGGGTACATAATTTTCGCCTTCGTCATAAATAATATCATCAGATTCATCCAAAGTATAAACAAAACTATCCCAAGTCGCAAGCAGACCGGCATCAATACTCTCTCCATCGACTATATTGATAGTCATATCGTTGGTCACCGGAATTTCAAAAAGCTCTCCGTCAAAGTACTTTTCTCTTGGCGATGACTCGTCTTCTGTTATATCAATAGTCAATAATCTGGGATTAATGATGACTTGTCTAGGGACAAAAGTTATTTGATAATTACTTATTACATTTTCTAAAGATTCATTTTCTATAATTAAATCATAACTATGTGAAAAATCTTTTGGCGATATCTCCCCTTCTGCAAGCAAAACATCAGCATCTTCTGTTCCACGGTGTCCTGATAGGATATGACTGTCAATCAAGCTACCGTCAACTATCATGGTTGGCTCGAATTCCGAAGACACTTCCACCTTAACAATTTCTCCGTCATATGTTTCTTCCGGAATGTATTGCATATCTTCAGTTGGAAAAATGTCAATGGTTATCGGTCTTAATTCTACATCGGCTCTTATGTTTGATATGATAGTATAGTTGTTAGAATAATCAGTATTATCTGAGTCCTGTATGCTTATACTCTCATACACATTATCCAAGATTATATTGAGCCCTGCATTAGAGTTTGCCGTAATATAGGAACCTTCAATGTTGTGCCCCTCAACAAAAACGCTCTCAATCTCGTTGGGCTGAGTAATATTGCTGCCGTTATATGAAAAATCAAGACTATAAGGCTCTATCGCAGTATCCGTCCCCTCTGTATTCTCGCTATAAACCATACCGTCATTTATATCAATATAAATCCTTGTTTCGTCATAAACATATTGTATTTTTTGATTATTCTCTAATGTAATATCGATTTTTCTTCTTTCTATAGCAACATCATTGAAATCTGTTGTTGTCAATTCATAGTTTTCAGTAACATCGTTCATTTCATCATCATAAATAATCATACCCGAGCTGTTTTCGACAAGTTCCAAAGGAACAAACGAACCAACATCGGGGTGTTCTGATTCAAACCAAATAGATGATGGCTCAACATAATGATTATATTGACTCAACAGTCCTGATCCTGTCATATCTGAAATAAATTCAAGATAATAGTTTTCACCGTCATAAGTCTTTCTGTATTGCTCATCTCCTTCGGGCTTTGTGTTTATCTCAAAACCTTTCTTAAGTATTTCACCATTACTATGCGTTGGTATATTAAAGTTATAATTATTGACAGGTCTCTCAGTTGTTGAGCCTGTTATCTTTGAAGCCAAAACTATGTATTCTATGAAAAGATTTTTTTCGCCTACCTTTGCTCTGTCATAATCTGTATCCGACATATCGTTTTCATAAGCGCCTATACTGGCGTAGAAAACCCTTTCTTCATAGGGCATAGGTATCTCAACATAATAGGCTTCGTCAAACCTCTGCTCATTTGTCAACGGGTCATGTTCCCCTGTTAAATCATCGTCATAATCAAAGTGATTATAACTATATCCGTGCTGGTCTCTTAATCTTAAAAATAAGGGCTCGTTGTCATAAACTTTTGTTAATTGTTGATAGGCGTTGTTGTGTCCGCCTGTATCAGACAAGTCAAAATCTATTTCCTTGGGGATTATTCTTATTTTATTACTACCGTTTACAAGATAAGCTATCATGTTGCTACTGTGAGTATTGGTTATTTCGGCATCCAATACATCATGCTCGTACGATTCGCTTGTGTCGAGATTTCCAACTTCACACCTGTGCTCTACTTCAAGCTCAAAATCCTCTTCAGGAAATTGTTCAAAACCTCCCACGACATACATTTTGGTAGTGTAGAATTCCATAGTGTTATAGTCCGCCACACCATATTCCACTTCGAATTGAACAGGCTCAATCTCCACTAATCTTTTATTTATTGTGAGCTCTCCATTCTCGCTCGACACATAATTATAATAAGGATGATTAGTTAGCTCTATTTCAATATCATCTCCGACGCTTTCATAAAGGCTTGTCGAATCCGTTCTGGACAGTTGTTGATTTAATAAATCAATATCGCTATCTCTTGCCCCCTCAATTGTACTAAAAGTAAACTCGGGGTCAAGTTCACCAAAATCCTTTTCACAATCTTCAATAACATAGCTCAATTCACCAACCAAAACTTCAAATTCAATCCAGTTTGAGGTATCAACAATAATCGTATAATTGTCACCATATTCATTTTCCCACTGACTGTCTACATCCAAAGTACCGTCTATTATTTTCAGAAAATAATTATTGTCCGGAACAAGGTCAGTGGTCAAACTATTATCAAACTCATAAATGGTTTGATCGGAAGCATCCTTTAATTCGTAATCCACGCTAAATAAGTCTTCGGGATTTGTTTGATAAAAATTTTCATACTCAAATTCAAAATCCTGCATTATGTCATTGCCATATCTCATTTGCTGATTTGAAACGGGAGATATAATCAACTCTTCGGGAACTATCTGAATAATATCTGCATAGTCGCCTTTCAGTCTGTAATCTAATATATCCTCTTCGCTATAAGTCGATTCGTATGTATCAAGAGTTATCCATGTTGGCGTGGATTCAATATCAACTTCAACCTCCACAGTCACATCGCTATAAACCGACTCCAAAATTTCAAAAAAGCTATACTCTATAATGTTATAGTTATAAACCATTAAATCAAGTTCATCATCGCTGTAACCGCCTGCACCATATATAGGTAATAATTCTATTTCAAAATCACCAATATACAAATCGTCATTGACATTTACCTCTTCGTTTAGGCCTGAATCTAAGAACTTTGCTTGAACGCTTAATTCAAACAAATCTTCATGATCAAACAAGAAATCATTTGAATCTGCAGTTATAGAAACATCGGATGTTGTATCATACATCTTTTCAAACTCTACTTCAAGAGTATCTATGTTAATATCTTTTTGATGTACCCGAAGATAAGGCGTGGAATTAATTTGATAACTATTATTGGGGAAATACAGATATCCCGGGTCAATAAATCTGTAATTAGTCATTTCTTCCATAGGCTCTAAATGATATACAGATACATCCTCTGAGGTTGAAGATAGACTATCATATACATTAAGCGGATATTCGTACTCAGGATTTTGCAATTCAAAATCCATTACAAAGTCGCCATTATCCAAATAAGGCGTTATTTCAGGATTTGACAAATCGTCATCATAAAAATCTGTGAGAATGTTATAATAATATTCGTAATCTTCGAGATATTCCAAATCAAAAGTTCCCTGCACTATATATGGAAGTGTCATATGGATATCATCTTCGTTTGGATAATATCCTGAAGAATCATATATATACTGATCTGTAACATAATCAACATGAAATTCATCGGGATTATTATCACCGTATGTGATTTCCAGCAATTCATATTGCAATCCAATGGTTGCTTTTTCAATAAAACCGTCCGACCCATCTGTTGTTATGGAATCAAATTGATAGTTGCTATGTGAAAAACCGTCAAAATATATAGTATATGAGATATCTTCTCCAGCCTCTTTAGAATCAAACTCTCCATAAACATATCCTCCTCCATCAAGTGTAACCAATTCTTCAAAATCAGTAAAGTAGAGGTTTTTTATCGTATCATTATCATAAATATCATAAGAATATGTTGTTGAATCCAGCCATGAACCCACATTATTAATAAATCCGTCCAGTACGGTATTTGCTAGTTGACCATTTTCAAACGCGCCCAGCTGCAAATACAAGTCAGTTAAAGCAGTATCATACCCTATTCTTATAATAAGGAAATCATCCCCGCTACTACAAAAGACGGTATTACTTTCAAGAAAGTCCAAACTATTGGATAAATCTATATCATAATTTGAATCTATCTCTTCCGCCAAAAAGTTTATTGCGTCGTCATAATTATAGTCAACATAGACAAGCATCTCAAAAGCGTTCATATCGACTGTTGAGTCATATATTTTATTTGGATTTATGCCAAGAAATCTTTGACTGTCGGAAGACAATTCCGCCTTTTGAATATTAAGACTTAATACATCTTGTGTAGGCGATATTTCATAATCTTCATGGTCTATATCCAAAATTAAATCATAACTATTGGCGTCAACTATGCTTGTTTGGTTTGTGACAATCACATCATATTGCTCAATATCATTAACTGATGAAGATGTCAGACTGTCATAGAATTCCAAAACGGCAAATAATTCGCTATCGGGGCTATAAACGCCCCCCTCTTCCACAAGATAGTCTTCCATTTTATATGACAATTCGTATTCGGTTTGCAACTCAACATAAACCTCTGCTTTATCCTGCGCGTAAGCGTTCTCGTCGGAAGAAGCACCCCACCATCCAATGAAAATGATAGAGCACAAAAATAGAACGATTATTGCAACCGCTAATGTTTGCTTTTTTTGCCTGCTTATTGTCATAGCCACCTCTTAAAAATGCTTTTGTTATGCCTTTTTCTTTATTATTACTACTCCCAGCAGTAAAACTATTACAGCCCCTCCGATTGTGACATATAACCATATATCCACTTCGGATGTATCCTCTTCAATGATAACACTGAAGTTGCCCAGTTCATTGACGGAAAAGACAAGATATTCTCCATCCACTTCACTGTCCTCTATGATTTCAACATTACCATTATCTTTTATGTGAGCGATTTTGTAAGAGTCCTGTCCTTTCAGCGCGCCGCTTAAAAGAAGCCTTACCGTGATATTGTTGTTCTCGGAGTTGCCCTCGGTCAACGCAAGCTGATACACATCGCTAAGATTTGTGTTTTTATAATCCGCATTCTCCAACTTAAAGACTTTATAGGTCGTCATCGCCTTGCTATGCGAACCGCTTTGTATAACTCTTACATTAAGGCTAGACTCGGGACTAAATGAACCTTCAAGCTTTATCCCCTCGGAATAAGTTGTATTGGCTACAAGTTGTACTGAATTTACAACAAGTTCGCCTTCGGTATAACTTATTATGTAATTATCGCTTTGAGCGCCTTCGGGCCTTATTCTATAAACGCCCGGACTAGAGGGCCAGCCACTTACAAACTGTTGCTTACTGACATCAAAATACTTTACTTTAGGTTTTTTCTCAAAATTGTTTATATTTTGTCCCTCAGGTATATTCTCAACAGTAAAAGTATAATAAGGACTTTCCCCTTGATTTATAGATAAATCGTTAACTTTAATGTCAACAGGACGGGGGTTGATTTCAAAAGAACCGCTGAGCTCACCGCTAAAGTCATAGTTACCACTGGGGCTTACTGCGTAATAGGTATAAAGCCCCACATCTTTAGGCGCAATAGATTCTATTACATCACCATGGTCATCAACATTTATATAAGTCTCACTACCGTCTTCAACTATTGCATATTTCATATGAGCATGCCTTAAATTTCCGCTTATATCATAAAAAGTTGCCGTTGCAGCTTTTATGGTACCGTCATAGACATGGTCATACATATCATCAAAAGAAATTGGTACTGTTGTGGGGTTGACTGTGAGATACTCTATTGCTTCATTGGCAAGATAGTTTGCGGTTGCAGGATAAATCGCGCGGGCTGTGTATGTTCCTACATCCGCTTGTGTGATATCATTTATTTCCGTATCCTCGCTATCAAAATATCTCATCTGTATGTTATAGTTATACCCTGATACGCCTATTGCTCTTGCTGTGACACCGCTTACATTTCCGTATGTCTGTATGAGGTCTCCGCCAAAAAGTATATCTACTGACGCTTTATTGATTACCATTTCCGCCTCAACATTCCTGCTGACATAATTGCGGTCCTGAGTGGTCACAGTTACTCTGTAAGTACCCGAAGTTGCGGGAGGAGTTTGACTGGGGTTATAGGATGTTGAACCCGTTCCTCTGTAAGTCAAAATATAATTAACAGTGTCGCCCTCAAGTCCTGTGACAATTGGATTGAGGCTCTTCGGCTGGTTGTCATAAATAAAAGTCTTAGGAACAAGCGTAATCGTAGGATTTATTCTTGTTATTTCACCCTCACATTCGAACTGAACAGTTGTCAAATTGTAATTATTGTTATCAATATCTAATTCCTCAAGCGTAACCGTACGATTACCAACTTCCGGACTGTCGTATGTTGCGAAAAATCTTAATAAAACAACATCGGCCTGCTCTTTAAGATGATGATGAATCACTCCGTTAAATTGATAGTGTCTTGGTAGCACAAAATCGTTGGCTGAACTTGTTGAGTCATAAGGTTTTATTATTTTATCGGCGCTGCTAACGGTGATATCTTTTCTCTCTATAAAAAGATTGGCAGTATCCTGAACATTTATCCAGTAGTTATCGGCGCTTCCGCCTTCTATCTCTATTGTGTATCCTGTCGGAGTCACATCTATGGCGTTTTCAGGAATATCCAAAACAGGATGGGTAAGATTTATGTTAGATTGCAAATCTGAATTTCCTGATATATGGTTCACCGTACCGTCATTAAAGATATTATATACTGGCGGATTTTCAACGACATCCCTTCCAACAAGACCGCTGTATTGAAGCTCAAATGACGGATATTGCTCGCCATAAGTCATTTGACTATCTTCTATTGTGGCTACTAGCATAGCCTTTTCAACAACAAATTCATATTCTGTTTCTTCCACCGCAGTATAATTTGTTGTTCTATTGGCGTATATGCTAAAAACATAGGTTCCAACATCTATACATTGATATACGCTTGTATCAATTGTATATTCTTCAGTTGTTTCATCAAATACCTTTTTTCCTACGAGCGTTATTACAAAATCTCCTGCGGCTATGCTGTAATTCAAAGAATAAGCAAAAGGTATATCACCTTCAAAAGCGTCAGGACCATCATTGTTTTTGAATGTATCTGAGTGTTGAAGGTCTTCTCCGGTATATGTTGCCGTTGTATAATTATCATTAACTAAAATCTCTGCTTGTTTTCTGTTAACATAGAAATCGGCTAATCTATAATCAAACACATAATTATCAGCCTCAGCTCCTTCTGCGGTGATATTATAAGGATTGATGCTGGCGCTTACATACTGGTCTTCTTCAAGGGTCATCCAATTTATTATCGCCTCTTCAAATCCAGATGGAATTTTTTCCGAGTCATCGCTATAAGGGTCTTCCTCATTTTCCTATCCGTTATAATATAGTTCCAAAATACCTTCCGGATTTTCATCCCCATAATCCTTTTCCATAGGATATCTTGTAAGCTCGGGATATAAATGTTGCTCTTCGGGCGGTATTTGTTTTCCTCTTATTCTGACAGTAACAACAGGTCTTTGGATTCTGAAAACCTGTTCCACCCATTCAGAATCATCATAGTTATCGGTTTCGTCTCCGCTTGCCTGTATTCTAAAAAGATAGTATCCCGCATCAATAGCGCCATTATGTATTCTTTGCGCTGAATCTTCGTCATACCAGTCTCCATCGTCTTCATATTTATAGATTTCTATTGTTAAGGCTGAAAGTGGGACATGTGGACTTGAATTATATCTTACGCCTAAATCATCTGTACTGCTGTCTTGCGGATCTAATACTTCATAGGGTAATCCTGTATAATACCATTCTTCAGAAAGCTCCTCTATCTCAAAATCTAATGAAACCTGACCTTCTTCAACTTCCACATATAAAACATACTCGGCTTCTTCGTCATAAGAATAGTTTTGTACAACACCTTGTTGGTATTCGAGTGTAAAAATAGCTTTATAATAACCGGCATCTATAATTCTTGTTTCCGTATTGTTATTAAAGAGCCTTCTTGTTAGCGTGACATCAAATTCATTCTGGCTGTTTCTCTTTTCCACTTCTATATAAACATCAATTTCGGGGTTATTAATATCAAAATTGTCCAAATCGTTATCAGGCCCGTTAATTTTGAAGGAATCCCCGTTATATTCATGAGTTAGCGTTTCCTGTGATACTTCAACAACAGTATCTATATAGTTTATTTTGAAGATTATGAATTTGGGCTCAGGGTCATAATAGTAGTCGGTATTTGGTCTTGCGGAAAGTCTCATTACATATTGCCCTACATTTTTCGCATTATGAAATCCCGAAGGCACTGTCAAATCTCTAATTTCTCCGGTATCGCCCTCTTCATAAGGTTTCCATTGTCCGTCGACATTTACTATTTTGGGGCTGAATTTGTCCAAAATCTTGTCACCATAATCATCCAAAATATAGTTGCCAGCTTCATCTTTTCGATAGAAAAAGTGTAAGGAAAAATCATAATCCTCCTCTTCAATATGTTGCCAACCCATAACTGTAATATCCACATCTGAATCGTCTTCTGCAGAATATGTATAAGCAGCAAGCGGATTTGTCACCCCTTCCTCCTCTTCTTCTACTCCCCATGCGTTTACTGTGGGGTCATAATCAACATTTATCTCCTCTTTTGTAAGCTCAATAATCGCCTTTACTGGTTCAATAGTCAAAAACGCGCTATAAGTATAATTTAGATTAAAGCTATAATTATGCGCAGAACCTCCTGTTGCAAAAATCGGATATTCTCCTGCCCAGGTGCTTTGCCCTATATCGCCATATTCAATATCAACATGCTCAAAATCGCCAAAGACTATATTATCGGGTGATTCACTGTTAATGAATCCCTCATACAATACAGTACATTGATATTGATTAAAGTTGGGGTTATACATCCGCCAACCCCATTGGGATGTATCGGATGTATCCTCTTTATGAAGCATAGGACTATCAGGTGGATTAGGCTCCTGAAAAACCTTTGTGGCAGGACTCAAATACACATTTAGTGTCACGGGCGATATATTAAGATAAATTGTTTCAGTTGATGATGCCTGACAATTAGTAGTTTCAGGCAACGATACATTTATTGTGTATCGACCCGCAAGCTTAATCTGACGAATATCATCTTCATAATCGGGATAGTTTGACAACGACATCTTTTCGTTTTCCCAATATGGGGCGTATTCCAAAACATCTATGTTAATGCCCATTCCCTCTTCGCCAATAATTTCTTCCATATCAACATGCTGATATAAATCTATTCCTAAAAAGTCCTGATATGTATTATTGGGCGGGTCCAAATCCTCAAGCATGCTTGAATGCTGACGCCCGCTATAACTTGCGCTACGGTTTTGGTATACCTGCCAGTTGGGAAGTCTTTTATTTATTTGAAGAAAAGCTTTATCGTATGTCATGCTTGGATTAAAGACATAATTGTCACTTTCGAAGGTCTGAATGTTAATTGTGATACCGGGGTCGACAGCAGGAGGAGTATTTTGATTAATGGTTCTAATTACCCTGTCTTCCGTTGTATCGTCAATGATAATAACCTCATATTCATCGGTATCCGAATTGTAATAATAACCTGATACCACTATGCTTTTTTGCATTCCCGCAAACTCATGTCCGGGAGGATACAATTCTTCCAAGCAATAATATTGCCAGTCTATTGCATTCGGCAATGCAAATTCGAATCCGCTAGGCTGAGCTCCGGTTGAATAAGGATTGTCATTAAGAACAAATTCCTTATTGCTTTTGGGGCGAAGATATGATTGAGATAAATCTTCTTCATACTCA
>CAZVHD010000014.1:0-13894 GCA_964626765.1 uncultured Christensenella sp. | reverse complement strand
TCATAGTCTGTGTCAATAAGTCTTTTCATATTGAAAAGGTGTATACTTTCCGATATCTCGTAAGCCGTTGTTTCTTCACTGCCATCTCCATCGTCAAAATAATAAACCGTAGCCGATTGTTCTGAAAATAATTGATTATTATTTATATGATATGTAATCTGAGGATAATATCCATATAGACCTTGATGCTCTTCATTTGTAAAGGAAGAACCCAAATCAACGGTGTTGGTAAGTTCAACAGTATTTTTACCCTCGCCGTTATAACTTAAATCATCGGAAAAAATCAAGTCATTGTTATAATAGACCTCGCTTAGATTTATTGGCGAATTAGATATTGAGGCGCCGTTTGTATCAAAGCTAATTCCACCTGCAAAAAAGCTGTTATCGGCGTTTACCACATGACTTGAAAGCCCGACAAAACCTGCAACATTATTTTGAGCGTTTATATCAGAATTTACATAACATATGTCTATTGTTACTTGGTCGGTTGCCTTGCCGACAAATCCTGCGACATTTTCTAAACCTGTTATCACATCGGTATGCACGAAACTGCTATTAATACTGGTTTGCGTGGATAATCCCATTATGCCGCCGACATTTTCTTCACCTTCAATATTGCCTGTAAAAAAACTATTTGATATGGATAAATAATCATTACTGATACCAATGATTCCTCCAACGCTTTTTTTACCTTCTACTGTTGAGTAGTTATATAAATCTGCAAACAAAGAACCATTGCTGGAGTTTTTACCGATAAATCCGCCGATATTTTCATCTCCATATATGATATTGTCGCTTTCAGATACTATATTCTCCATATCACCGCTTAGGTTTTCTCCCACAAGCCCGCCAATATTATCATTTCCCTCCACCTTGCAATGGATTAATTCAATATTTTCTATATCATTGTGGTTTATCGCAACTAATGCTCCTAGATGGTTATTTCCTGTTATATCAAAACTATCTATTGTCAGATTATGAATTTGGGCATTATTAAATGCAAAAAGAGCAGTATAATCTTCTGTACTATCCAGTATCAAGTTCTCAAGAGTATGGAAATTACCCTCTAAATCTCCGGCAAAAGGATTTGTTTCTTTGCCTATTGGTTGATACTCAATTTCATAAAAATCTAAAAAAGAAAAATCTATATCATTTATGATTTCAAAACTACTATTTGAATAGGAAATCTCATTATCGTTGACATTAATTGATAAAAAAACAAATTGATAAGCCGTATTTATCAAATAGGGTTGGGCTGGTTTTCCCCAGTCAGGATTGTCTTTATCTCCGCCAAAAAGCTGAATTTGAGAATGACTTTTTATATCTTCGCTAAAATGGGATAAGTAAGGCGTATACCCTATATCCTTTGATGATTCAATATATTCCCATTGCAAATCATCCAAATCCATGAGCGAATCTTCGCCTACCATTAAGTAGTAGTTGAGTGGCATAACTTCATTTTCCGAATCATTTTCGGCGTTATTTATACCTTCGCCATCCTGCCCTAGCGCGCCTATATTATAAGACTCGTTGGCTGTGTCTATGTTGAAATAAAGTCTTTCGGCGCTGCCTGTGTTTTGCCCTATAATAGTTCCATTAAAGCTAACAAATGTATCCGGAACAATAGTATTATAACCGCTTTCCACATTTCCTGCGTTATAGCCTACAATCCCCCCTGTATGACTTTGGGACTCTATATATCCGGCATTATAGATATTCTTTATCAAGCCGTAATTCTCTCCGGCTATGCCTCCAACATAAGTGTAACTTTCTATGTCTCCGGCATTAAAGCTATGCTCTATGACGCCATAATCATAATTAATTTGCATGGTCTCTATACCATTTGTCCCGGCTATACCCCCTATGTTATAACCTGAGCTTGCATAAATGTTCCCCTCAAAATAACTGCGGTCTATTTTACCATAATTGAACCCTGCAATACCGCCTAATGTATGGACTGTGCCCTCGCCTTCATAAATATTTGCTCGGCTTATGCAATTTTCAATAAGGCTACCGGTAAAGTTGCCCGCTATGCTTCCAATATTGGTGTTTGCAGTTATTTCACCGGAATTTATAATTATGTTTTTGAGCACTGCGTCATAAGAGGCATTTCCGAAGAGTCCCGTCGGTAAAAAGTCTTGTGGAAAATCTATTATAAGGTTATCTATATTATTAGAGCCACCGTCATATATCCCTCTAAATTCATTGTTTTCACCATAGCCTATTGGTGTGAAAAAATGGTCATTAAGGTCAATATCCGCTGTCTGTAAAAAATACACGCCTTCAAAATAATCACCATTGTTTACGCTTAATGACAAATATGCAAGGTCATTTGCTGATTCAATCAAATAAGGGTTGGTTTCACTATTTGGCAAATTAGAGTCTTGAAGCGAAAGCTGCGCTGATGCGAAATCGTCCCATTCTCCATCCGTAAAAGCATATGTAACTGTATGATTATTTATTTGTCCAATTACAAAAACTAAAATAACCGATACTATAAACAGTAAAATTAAAAAACGCTTGCCGCAAGCTCTGTCCATTAAGCCCTCCATAAGTAGTACATACCTATACTATTATAAATAAAAGTATATCATATAGATTTTTGTATTTCAATATTTTATTAATAATTAATTAATAATAAAAATATGAATGGGGAAAAATTTTCTGAAAAACTATATAAATATCTTTGACTATCGGAAAAAATAGGAATAGAATAAAAATCATGGGACAAATAGTTTTACTGCATTTAGCAATAATCTTAATATCTACAAAAGTGTTGGGATTGCTCACAAGAAGAATAGGTATTCCCGATGTGGTGGGCGCTCTTCTTGCGGGCATTATTATCGGACCTCTGGTTCTGAATATAGTTCAACCTTCAAATGTCCTTGATATTCTCGCTAATATTGGCGTAATTATGATTATTTTCACAGCCGGCTTAGAAACCAACCTTCATGAACTCAAAAAGACTGGGGCAAAATCTGTTGTAGTGGCTATTGGCGGAATGATTGTTCCTTTAGTTATGGGTTTCTTTTTGGCTTTTGCTTTTAACGGTGGTTTTCATTTTGATAAAGTAACTTTATTGAAAAACATATTTATAGGAATTATATTTACTGCCACAAGTATTACTATCGCAATACAAACCTTAAAAGAAATGGGAAAATTAAGATGCGATGCGGGATGTATTATATTATCGGCTGCGATTCTTGACGATGTGCTTGCCGTAATTATGCTCAGTCTTATTCTTGGCATATCAAATGGTGAAATGAATATTGGAATTTCCGTAGGAAAAACATTCGCCTTTTTCATTGTCGCAATAGGCTTGGGTATTTTCTTACACAAGTTATTCAAATACCTAGCAATCAAGTATCCAAGAAAAAGAAGACTGCCTATATTGGCATTAGGTATATGTTTTCTTTACGCCTTTGTTGCCGAACATGTTTTTGGAATTGCCTCTATAACAGGAGCTTATATAGCCGGACTTATATTCGCAGGCATCAACGCCACAGGTTATATTGAACGAAAAATTGATATAAACGCATATATGCTCTTTGCTCCCGTCTTTTTTGCTTATATTGGAATATACGCAACTCTAGAGGGTTTTAACATAAATACTTTATGGATGGTTTTGGCTTTTGTTGCCATGGGAGTAGCCTCCAAGGCCATAGGCAGCTATTTTGCAGCCAGATTGTGCAAAATAGACAGAAAAGATTCTATGGTAATAAGCTTTGCCATGATAGCAAGAGGCGAAGTTGCATTGGTTATGCTACAACAAGGCACCAATGCGGGAATTATCCCTCAAAGTTTCTTTTCGGTTATAGTCTCATTGGTTATCATTTCTTCGCTATTGACACCTATCCTAATAAAACTGTGTTACCGCAAAGAAAAAGGGTTACAGTATTAATTATTTATTATAGGGAAGCATAGAAAACCCAAATCCGTAAACCTTTTCTTTGGGTACTTTGTATTTATCCATAACACCTTTTCCGAAATTTCCAATACCCTCAAGTTCGCCGGATATATTTACATATATAGAATTTGATAAGGACAAATCTTCTGGATGTTTGGCGTTATTGATTGCGGAGACAGAATATGTCTCGGCGCTGAAATTCATCGGTCTATTTAGAGCTAAAAACATAAGCCCGTTTCCCTCGTCATTAAAGACCAAAGCATATCTTGTGTCACATCTGTTGCCTGAAAGCTGCGGTTTGGGGTGCATAATCATGAAATCAGGGGCCTTATCTGAATAAATTCCCACTGGACAGTGATCTTTTATATCAGCATAATTTTCACCCGGGCCCCGTCCATAATAAATAACATTTTGAAAAGTTTGGGGCATTTTTATTGTTTTTCCCACACGCTTCAAATCAAATGATAAATCTTTTAACTGTTGCAAACATGTATAGATATCCACCCTGGCGTTAGGATAAATCACATATAAGTCTTTATTGAGAAAAGCTTCTTTATCGCCTATATGCAGTACGGTTGATATTGCCACCTCTATTTTTGTTATATTCTTGTTATTATCTTTTGTTGCCTTATAAGAAAAATCTTTTTTTACTACATTGATTATATAGTTACGAGCTTTTCCTGAGTACAAATCGGAATCCGTAAAGGGTCTTAATATATTGGTATAAAGATTTCCAATATTCTTTCTTAAAGGGTTTGTCACAAGATACTCTAAACCTTTATAGGTATAATTTAATATACAGCCCCTTTTTTTATCAAAAGAAATATCACCGCTTTCATATTTAATACAGAGTTTATCTTTGGAATCTACTATCGCCATCTTACCTTCATTTTTAAGCTTTATATCTTGCGTTTGGACATTTACAGTCAATTGCTCGGTAGTTATAAGACGGTCTTTATTTTTATCATAATAATCAATATTCAAAAAGATATCACCGTCTGTATGTCCCAAAAATACATCATATTCTCTTTTTTCAAAAGGTTCAATGGATGTTTGCAAGTTAAACCGACTTCTTTTTTTTCCGTCTTCTAATACGCTGCATTGAATATCAATATAATTGCTATTCATATAACTATTTGTATTCATAATTTCTAGAGTATTGGTATCTACAAGGCGGGCAATAAGAGGTCTATAAAAAAATTTCAGGCTCCTCGCCGCTGTATAGGGTTCTCTTCTGGAAGAAAAGTAACCGCTTGCGCATTGAGTTAAATCATGTATATGTTCATTGTTCATACCGCCATAAATATCTTTATACTTAGAGCTTGTAAGAGTATTGTCGCAAAATTGCCACACACATCCACCCACAATCTTTTTTTCATTTATAAACAGTTCCATATATTCCTTAAGTCCGCCACCTGAAGCGCCGATAGCGTTATTGAACTGGCTTAATATAACAGGCTTATCTGCTTTCTCTACAAAACTTGATACTTCATCTATGGGCGCATCTTTTATAGCGTATAAATCACATTTTGCGTTACCTTTGCCTTGTTGGAAGTCGTATTGAACAGGCAAGGAAGTGATTTCTTTGAGATAATCATAAGATGCCTGCTGACAATATCCGTCCCCCATTTGGGATGACATGGACCATATAGTAATGCTTACATTGCTTTTTTGAGACAAGACCATTCTTTTTATACGGTCTTCTATCACCTCTTTCCATTTTTTATTATCGCTTATGAGGTTTACCCTATGAAATGGTGAATAGTTTGTTCCGGAAGTATTAACATCCGCATGCGATATAACATATAAACCAGCCTCATCGCATAATTGTAGCATAATAGGATGAGCAGGATAGACAAATTGAACTGTATTAATGTTATATTCCTTTATAAGCTTTATATCTTTTTCATATTGCTCAAAAGGTAAACTTATTCCATACTGGGGATGGCTTTCCAAGTAGTTTATGCCCTTTATCAAAATTGGTTTGCCGTTATATAATAATCTTTGATTTTCTATTTTAACATATCTAAAACCAACCTTTTTGCATACGCACTCTATTTCTTTGTTATTTTTTATTAAACTTACATAAAATCTGTATAGATGAGGTTTTTCTGCATTGTATTTTTCAAAAGTATCATCAAAAGAGACAAGTGTCTTTTGGGTTTTTAACTCTATTTCCTTTTGATACTTTACTCCTCTATCATCCTGCAATACAATCTTAAGAGTTAAGTCTTCAAAATTTCTTACATCTATTAAACTTTCAAATCTAAATTTGTCACCTTCAATATGATGTGTTTCGTAAAAAAGATTTTGGATATAGCTTTTTTCATTAACAAAAAGCAAAACATCCCTGAATATACCATTCATTGTAAACTTATCATGGCTCTCCAAATAACTTCCATTGCACCATCTATGCACAATAACCACAATTTCGTTTTTTCCCATCCATATCTTATTTGTTAAATCAAATTCCGCTGTATTATTGGAGCCTTCGCTATACCCTATGAATTCACCATTTAGATACAACTCAAAACAAGACGAGACCCCTAAAAAGCTTATTATAAAGTTTTTGTCTCTGTCTTCGATTTCTAAATGCTTTCTGTATACCCCTGCATAATTATATTCATTAAACGCCTTTACTGTCTTTTTTGTTTTACCGTCATAATATAAGCCTACTGGCTTTTTTGTTGGCACTGTTGGCGGCTTGCAATTAAAAGGATATCTGTCTTTTATATAATACGGTTTACCATAGCCTTGTAATTGCCAGCACGAGGGAACTTTTATCTTTTCATATTTTAATTTATCGGTGTTTAGCGTAGCGGGTATGTTTCCTTTTTCATAAAATGCAAAATCCCACAAGCCATTTAAGCTAAGAACCTTGCCGCTTTTCTCAATAGCGTCCTTCACCTTTGCAAAATCGCATTGTTTACGGCTTTCAAATGGAATAAAAAAGGTCCTTGATGGCATCCTGTTTTTTTCATAAATCTTGAAATTCTTTTGTAAGTTTTTAATTCTCTGATAAACCATAAAAATAATGCTCCTAATATCTACAATAAGTTTATTTTATCATATTGTCCTATTGAAAACAATATAAAATATTAATATTGAAAATATAATAAACAATCCCTGTTCTTTTTACCAAACAAGAATTATTTTTCTATTCTTGTGGGTTATAAAAAAAATTAATCTTACGCTTATAGCATTCATTTTCCCTCCTTTAGGTCACTCATAAGCAGTTTAAGAAAAAATCTTAGCTGTAAAGTCAGTTTGGATGTACTTTGATATGATCAAAAATATCTGAAATGTTCATAAGAGCATAGTTATAGACAAAAGAAATTAACTATTATATAATAAGCTATATACATTTAGCGGAGGAAAACATGAAAATAATACTTATGCCTGATTCGTACAAAGGCACAATGTCATCATCGATGGTTTGTTCTATTATGGAAAAAGCAATTAAGGAAAGCTTTCCCCAGGCGCAAATAACATCCATTCCTGTTGCTGACGGAGGAGAAGGCACAGTAGAAGCCTTTATAACAGCTTGCAACGGAGAAATTGAAAAATGCGATGCTCTAGATCCCTATTTTAACCAAATAGAGTCATTTATAGGGCTCATAGACAATGGTCAAATCGCTGTTATAGAAATGGCTGCTTGTAGCGGTATAACCTTGAGACGACAAAATCATAACATTGAACACACCACTACATACGGCGTAGGCAACCTTATTGAATACGCTCTTAATCTTGGAGTTAAAAAAATAATTGTTGGCCTTGGCGGAAGCCTTACAAATGACGGAGGTTGCGGTATGGCGGCTGCTCTTGGCGTCAAATTCTATAACAAGAACAATGAAGAATTTATTCCCGTAAGCGGCACATTAGACGAAATCACAAGAATAGACATTTCAAATATTGACAGTCGCCTTAAAAACATAGAACTTATAACAATGTGCGACATAGAAAACCCCTTATATGGAAAAACAGGAGCAGCATGGGTTTTCTCACCGCAAAAAGGAGCAACTCCTGAACAGGTAATTAAGCTCGATAACGGCTTAAAAAACCTTGCGAAAGTAGCAAAAATCGACCTAAACTTTAATAATCCTGATTTTAAGGGCGCAGGCGCTGCCGGAGGCATGGGTTTTGGAATGAAATGCTTTTTGAATTCAAAAATGCAAATGGGAATTCAAACTGTTTTGGATACTGTTGAATTTGATAAAATCGCAAAAGACTGCAATCTAGTAATCACCGGAGAAGGAAAAATGGATACACAAAGTTTAGGAGGCAAGGTTGTTATTGGTATAGCTCAAAGAACAAAAAAACTTAATAAGTTCTTAATGGCGATAGTTGGAACTATGGGCGAAGATATTGACAAAGCTTATGAAATGGGTGTGAACGCTGTTTTTAGTACAAATCGGGCTGACCTTCCCTTTGAAAAAGCAAAATTGCGTTGCGATACAGACCTTTTTTACACAGTAAGGGACCTTATGAAATTAATAAAATCACAGATAAAATGAGGTTAATTATATATAAAAAGCCCGCTGTCAAAAAACAGCGGGCTTTTTCTTATCCAGAAAATTATTATAATTGCATAGTATATCTTGTTTGATAATCAACAAGCATTTCTTCCAATTCGCTATAAGGTATATCCCCTTCATATCCGCCACCGTCTATATCCCAGTCGTTATAATCATTTATATGGACAAGATCGCCATTTTCATCAGTTCTAAACACCCTAGAATCCATAACGTATTCATCGCCAACAGTTCCCTCAAAACCACCTATAAATGCTTGATAGTTTAATAATCTATTATTTGCATTTATCGGAGGGCTTGCATCATATTCATCAGCATATAAAGGCCCTACCTCAATTCTATCACTAATTAAAACCGTTCTGCTTGTATAGTCAGAATCATCAGCATTCTCGTATCGGGAACTGCCATAGATACCGGAAAAGTCACTATGACTGCTAGTGTTAACATCGCCTACAAACAATCCATTTCTAAGGGGATTGTCATCATAATAATCACCAATTCCTTGGAAATTTTCATCTGTAGCTCCCCAGCTATAATAATATCTGGACATACCCGGATATGCGCCTCCTACAACTAACCCTACATTTGCATAAACATAGTTATAATTATTGATAGGTCTATAGTCTTCGAAGAAACCTCCGACTCCTCCGTATGCTTCAGCACCTGTACCATAAGCCACGCTGCGCATTCTGAATTTATTATTTATGGCGTAAGTGTAGCGTATAGAGAAGTCCTCTTTGTTTGATGACGCTCCCATATCTTTTGATCCGCCGGCAACTCCGCCCATCCCAATACGGGCTCTGTTATTGTTATTTGAGCCATTACTGGTATGAGCTGCATTGGCGTACATAACATTACTGAGAACAAAAGCATTTCCTTCACTATAACTACTGCTGATACCACGCACATTGCTTATAGAAGTTCCACCTACATTATTATAGCCGGCGACACCTCCAATATGGACAATATATTTACAGGGATTATTTTTTGCTACAACTATTTTTGTATCTTTAAGGAATGAATTAAATACTCTTCCCATATTGAGTCCGACAACTCCTCCGACACTTGTATAACCGTTTTGCAAAGCGCTATTTACATCGCTTCCCCCTCCTAAGGACTCATCTGTTCCAGGTGTAATATTGGATCCGTAACCTTCTTGATAAACAAATAATCGTCTTTGCGTTGAAGTAAAGTTTGAATTTGATCCTGTTCCTAAAACACCGGAGTCTGTAATTAAACCGTTTATCTTAGCTTGACTGTCATAAGCATTTATTCCAACAAGTATTCCATAACCGCCATTTGATGCAATAGGAGTCTCTACAACGACATCAAAAGAATTGGTTCCTATATTCAAGACACATTCTCTTATCGTGCCCATATTGTACCCTACAAGACCTCCGGCATAGTATCCCAAAAGCTTCATGTATCCTCTTATATAACTGTTTTCTATACTGCTTCCAATACGGTTCATTCCGACAAGGCCTCCTACAATACCTGCGCCAAGTCCAGGAGTAGGACCGGTATCTCCGTTACCTGAACGGCTTTCTCGTATATAACTACTTTCATTTCCCGTCACATAACAATCCTCAATTTTCGCTCCGTAACCGCTTCTTTCGCTTGCTCCAACCAAACCGCCAAAATTGGTTCCGCTACCGTCTCCAATGTTAAAGATAATATCAACATAAGAATTATAAAGTCGTCCGTCTGTCATACTACCAAACAAACCGCCACCATTTTGCATATTAGCTGAAATACTCAGTATATCGCCACCGATAACAGTTATATTATTAGCCTGAGCCTTTTCAAATTTTCCAGCTACACTGCCTACATTTTCTCTACCTCCTACAAATATGTCGGAAGATAGCTCTATATTGCTAAAAGATGCTGAGATTTCATTATTGACATTTGCCTCACAGCTTACCGTCCCTGCAATCACTCCCACTCCTGCAGCGCTTGTACAGGTTATATGAATATTGTCTCCGCTAAATCCCGTACCGGTCTCGTCTATTGTTATATTTGTTATACTAGATTCAGAACCGCTAACTCTTCCTGCAAGCATACCTACACTAGAGTTAATATTCAAATAGTTTACGCCATCCTCACTCATAATTTGATTAAGTCGAATTACAGCGGCGCCCAATTTTAGATTATCAATCACACCGTTCTCTATATGGGAAAAAACACCATAGCCATCCGTTTGATAATCATATTTTGTTCTTTCTTTCTCTCCCGGCACCGCATACATACTTGTAACCGGGAATTTTTCTCCTTCGCCATTAACATACAAAGATAACAATCTTTTTCCATTACCCAATAATGTGCCATTAAAGCCTTTTCCATTCTGATAACATATTGGAACCCAGGACCAAGCCTGACTGGGATTTTGCTCAGAGCTTGTTATGTCATTCAGATGTACGTCGCTCTCAAGTTGGAAGACCACTCCTTCCACACTCGCTCCATTATAGTTGAAAAATTCATCAATATTTCTAAACTCATGTCTGACTTGGGCAATGCTCTTGCCTGCGCCTCCAATCAAATATGGGTTTTCCATAGTTCCGGGATAGTCTCCGTCATCCTCAATATCAAACATTTTATAATAGGAATAGTCAAGCGATATTTTCTTTTTGAAAAAGCCTTCTTCGCTTCGGCTATCAAAATGGCCATAATCTACTACATAGCTGTCCGGAGCTATCAAAGAATTAACCACTTTTATACTCCTATCTTCTTCAATATTAAAGCCATATGGTACAAAATTATAAGTATGTTGTGAATTATTTCCCAAATAATTTGTATTCCTTATTGGTATAAGGTCAAAAACAGCTTTGCCAGGGTTTTCCTGTTGATCGGGAAATTCCTGTGCGTTTATTCTAATGGGAGTATTGGGAAAATCATCAGGAAATCTTCTATTGATTGCATCGCCCATAGCGTTTGGTAATCTTACACTAGAATAAGGCATTAGGTTTTCAAAGACTATCTCCCCAAAAGATTCATAAATTATGCTTACTCTTCTTTCAACAAAAGAGCTTAACTGCATAGATAACAACTCTTCATCTTGGTTTTCATCAATTATATCGTTACTATCATTTAGTCCGGAGCGGCTATATTCTTTATCGTAGATACTATTAAACCCTTCTGTTGTTCCCTCGTCATTTCCATAATCTTCTCTATCCATTTCTATATAGAAATCAAGTCCGGCGTCAATAATAATTTCAATATAGAAATCTTCATGCGATTTCAAATCATAACAGTCCTCGTCCTCAGGTAAACTCTCCATATCTAGCAATAATTTAGGGGCAGAAGTCAATAATCTCTCTCCGGTGGCAATATTTCTAGATTCCACAATGATTTCCCATTGTTTCATATATCTTCCATATAAATCTCGTACATTTTGCTCAATATCGTCAAAATCAAATATTAAATGGACTTCCCATGCCACCGTTGTTTCTCCCGGAACAACAGTTTCCACTAGGGTATCGTCAAGTATATCTGCATATTCCTCGACAAACCAGCCCAAAAATCTGTATCCTTCACCGGCTCTTGGCACAATAAGCACTTTGTCATTATAACTAAATGTTGCGCTTGTATCCGTTCCCTGAGAATTTATTATTTGCGGTTGTTGAGCTGAATTACCTACTATACTGCTATCATTCATCTCATAGTAGAAAGCTTTTTTATGAAGATTCAGGGTTACTCTTTTTTCATAAAGCGGCTTTATAATAAAAGGCTTTGTATGGTCAATAAACTCGCATTCTCTTAAGTTAATTTGGTATGTTGTAACATTTGGATTATTAGCGCCATTATTTGACTCATAGGGTATCTGTTCATATTCTTCGGTATCCCAGTTATAGTATTGCCATTCGGTAAGAGTCATAGCGTTATTTAAGTTAATGTCCATATATAGAATATTATCGGACCATACGTTATAAAGGTCTTCAGGATTGGTCATATGCTCCATCATCATTTTATAGTATTTGGAAGTTGTATATACTTTTTTATCAGACCAGTAGGAGTTTGATGGATTGTCTATTGTCTGTCTTATTGAAGACCATTCAGGATGCTGATTATCATAATCAGGCGCTATTGCCCTTTCTGGAATAGTCTGATTATACACGTCTTCAACATACTGAGGTTCAGGATGTGTAAATATGTTCTTTTCTGCCTGTACGTTGGGAAGAGAAAAACGACTTGTGCCACTTTCGCCTGCATTTACCTGAGCTTCCGAAAAATACTCATAAAACTTCACACTAAATTCATTTGTGGGAATCCAGCTGTTCCAGTGTTCGTCATCTTCGTCATAAAAGAATATTTCATTAATGATATTTAATTTGAATATAGGCTGGTATAAGGCTACAATTTCAATTTCATAGACATCAGCGCCTCCTTGTTGAAGGTCTAATCCGTCATAAACACCCCTCTCTTCAGAATTCTGGTAAAGCCTGAACCACCTTGTAAATACAGAAGGCCCGGGGAAAATAGATTCTAATTCAGTATAGATGTTGTCACCGTTTACTTCCCATCCTATAAATTGATAATCTTCATTTGTGCTTGGCGTGGTAAGTCTGATTTGAGAATTATATTGATATATCTCATGAAGCTGTCCGCCCTCAGTGTAAGAATCAATAGGCGGCGTGCTCGCTCCTGAATCCTTTGCAACCTCTCCCAATCCATCTCCAATATCTTGATAATCCGTTGAATATGTAACCTCAAAAGTTCTATAAAATTCAAATTTCATAACCATATTGGATGTCACAAATATATCATAAACATCATAACCTTGTGCATTTTGTCTTTTGGTTATATAATCAGTTGATTGATTAATTAAAGACCATTCACCAACTGAGCCTTCCGATTTGAATACAAGTTCACCACTATCCTGAGTTTCCTGTTGGTCAACATTCTTGACATAAAGCCCCGTAAAAACATAGTGGTCTGAAGGCATAACGACTACTGTAACAACATCTAAGACCATGGCATTATTAACAGAATCTAAATATACTGTTCCGCTTCTTGATTGATTTTCATATGTGTTGACTTGCCATGATAAAGCTCCACCGTTTGCGCCTCTTTCATTGGCTATGGTGTCTATTTCATAACTAAGCATAGTCTGATTTCTTCCCACAAGATAGATATCTCTGTCATCAAGAATTCTAGTGCCGGTTGTGCTGATATTATTTATCACACTAAAGGACTGCTCTCCTTCTCTATCATAAAAATCAAAAGTTCTATAATTTCTGGGCTCATGATCGGTAGCTTGCAATCTCAAATATGCGCAGCTGTCAACATAAGATATATATGTCTTAACAACGGGAATCTCTCCTGTTTGCTGAGCATGTTCATAAATGGGATAGGTTGCAGGATTTTGGTCCTGCACTTCTGTTGAGTCTATGTCCGCTTCCACAGGCAAATAAGGAAGATATCTCATATTATTAGATCTATAATTACCGCTGACATATTT
>CAZVHD010000013.1:5591-14035 GCA_964626765.1 uncultured Christensenella sp. | reverse complement strand
TGAAGACCAAACCGTGAAATGTCATAGCTGCAAAAACCTCAAAGGCACCAGACGCACTCTAGACTTTACGGTGGGAAGAGTCCCTTTACAAAAAGGTCTTTTGTCTTCTGACGGAGTGGCTGTTCACGACGATAGCAAATCGCTCTTGCTGATTGACGGATTGCCCGTACAAAGAAAAAATAAATGCTCGGACAAATATTTCTTCGCCTATAACAGAGAATATCAAAAGTGTCTTGAGGATTTTTTCAAATTATGCGGACCGTCTCCTCTTATACCCCGATACGCCCTAGGAAACTGGTGGTCAAGATATAGAGCGTACTCCCAAGATGAATATATCTCTCTTATGGAACGCTTCAAAAAAAATAACATTCCCATAACCGTAGCTACAATAGATATGGACTGGCACTGGGTGGATGTGGTAAAGAAATTTAACTACAAACCCCAAGGCTTTATAGAGAAACTTAAGCCCGGCTGGACGGGTTATTCATGGGATACAGACCTTTTTCCCAATTATAAAGAGTTCTTAAAGTATCTTCACAAAAACAATATGAAAACCACTCTAAATCTACATCCTGCTGACGGTGTGAGATATTTTGAAAACATGTACCAAAAAATGGCCGATGAAATGGGACTTGACCCCGAGACAAAAAAACCCGTTCCTTTTGATATAACAAATTCTAAATTCATAAACGCCTATTTCAAAATTTTACATAATCCTTATGAAAAGCATGGTGTGGACTTTTGGTGGATTGACTGGCAGCAAGGAAAAAATACCGAGGTCAAAGGTTTGGACCCGCTTTGGTCACTAAATCATTATCACTACCTTAACAGCGGCAGAGGCTCCAACCGTCCGCTTATTCTGTCCAGATATGCCGGCATAGGCAGTCACAGATATCCCCTGGGCTTTTCAGGCGATACTGTAATAAAATGGTGCTCTTTGAAATTTCAGCCATATTTCACTGCTACTGCTGCTAACAGTGGGTATTTTTGGTGGAGTCATGATATCGGCGGTCATATGTATGGCAAAAAGGACGATGAAATGTTTTTGAGATGGGTACAGTTTGGAGTCTTCAATCCAATATTAAGACTGCATTCATCCTCTCATGACTTACAAGGCAAAGAGCCTTGGAACTATTCCGATATAGTCGAGCGTTTAAGCGTTGAATACCTTCAACTAAGGCATAGGCTCATTCCTTATATCTATACTATGAATTACCTAAGCCACAAAAAAGGTATTCCTCTTTGTAAACCTATGTATTATAACCATCCCTATGAAAAAAACGCCTATAAATATAAACACCAATATTATTTTGGAACCGAACTTATAGCGGCTCCTGTCATAAGCAAAATTAAGAAATGTCTTCAAATGGCAAAAACCGATGTTTGGATTCCCAAAGGTAACTGGACGGATGTCTTTACTGGCAGAAAATATACAGGCGGAAGGGTTGTTTCTATGATGAGGGGGCTTAGCCACATTCCACTTCTTGCAAAAGAAGGAGCAATAATTCCTTTATCGGATAATAAAAAAGACAATAACTGGTCTTTGCCAACAAAAATGTCCATTTTAGTCTATTGCGGCACAAACGAATTTGAGCTTTATGAAGATGACGGACAGACCAACGAGTATCAAAACGATAAATTTGCCAAAACAAAATTTAGCATAAAAACACATAATAAAAGATTAGAGTTTTTTATAAATAAGCCCAAAGGCGATTTGACTATTTTGCCAGAGCAAAGAAAATATGTTCTTGACTTTAAGGATATAAAGAAAGCCGATGTCAAGGTTTTTGTCAATAACAATAGGGTTGAGACTGATATTAAAGATAAAGACAACTTGCTTTTTTCAGTTAATTTGAAAAACACCGACTCTTTGAAAGTTGTTATGGAAAATTTTGAAACGCTTTCCAATGGCGACCCCTTGGAAAACGCCCGTAATATACTTTCCAGATATCAAAAAAGCAATTTAATAAAAATGCTTTTGTATATGAAATATAAACACATCTCGGATAGCGAGAAATTTCTTATGACCATAAAAAAAGACCCTTTCATACCGAGATATGTCAAAAAAGCCATTATGGAAGTGATGAGCTAGGGCGCTTAATATTTATAAATTAATTGAATAACAAAAGAATTATAATCAAGAAATTCGGATTTTTTCCGGATTTCTGTTTTTGTAAATTGTCCAATACCTGAACCCGTTTTCCAAAGCAAAATCCTTGAGGATATCATATCCCTCGCCCAGTCTGTTTGTCTTATGGGCGTCTGAAGCGAATGTGATATTGTCTCCGCCAAGTTCAAAATATCTTTTTATGATAGATGGGTTTGGCATACAGATGTCGCCTTTAATGTTGGAATTGAGCTCCAGTGTTTTGTCTTTTTCTATTATTAATTTCAAAATGCTGTCTATGATGTCAGGGAAATCCTCTCTTGTTAGAAGTTTGTTGTCATAAATAGAATTCTTGGCAATATATCCTATATGTCCTATGGTGTTGTAGGGATAGGGCGCTTCCACGCTTTCCAGAACCCCCAAAAGGTACTGCCTATATGCCAAGCTTCTTTCCTTGCCCTCAAAAAAAGCCGGAAAATAAACATCGTGATTTCCTATTGAGTGAACGGAATTAATAATGTAATCAAACCTTTCAAAAGGTATGACCTCTTTGTATTTTTTGCTGGCCTTGTTGTGATAGCCAAGCTCCAAACCCACCGCAAGAAAAAGACCTTTTGTCTTTTCTTTAATTTTTTCCATTTCTTCCAAATAACCTTTTATGTTCAATTGCTGAAAATACTCATATCCCGATATCGCAAGATAGTCCCAGTCACAATGGTCGGTAACAGCAAGATATGTCAGACCAAGGCTTTTGGCCTTTCTGATTATTGCCTCTATCTTTTGTCTTCCGTCGTGGGAGTGTGTTGAATGTATGTGAGTATCTATCATCTTTTCTCCTTTTACATTTGTTCAGGCGCTGATATGCCAAGTAGTCTTAGCCCTTCCTTAATGACTATTCTAACAGACTTAACCAGCATAAGTCTTGCATTTTTCATGCCCTTTTCAACATCGTTTATGCGATGTTCATAATAAAATTTATTAAAAGCTTGGGCCAGATTTACAAGATACCTGCTGATAAAGCAAGGTTCGTTCTTTTCTTCCACATCAATAAGAACTTCAGTAAATCTCTCAAGCAAACTCACCACCCTCATGGCTTCTTCATTGTTTATGCCCTCATAATCCAAACCGCCCTCTATGTCAGTTTCATTGGCCTTTTTCAAAAGGCTTGAGCACCTGGCATAAGTGTATTGAACATAAGGGCCTGTCTCTCCGTCAAAATTCAAAACTTTGTCATAGCTAAAAACGACATCTTTTATACGATTGTTATAGAGCGCGGAAAAGATAACCGCTCCCACACCCACTTTTTCGGCTATTTGTTTTTTATTTTCTAAATTAGGATTTTTTTGGGATATGATATCAAAAGATTTTTCAACCGCCTTATCCAAGACATCTTCCAAAAGCACAACCTTACCCTTTCTTGTGGACATCACCCCGTCTTCCAATGACACCATGCCAAAAGGTATGTGATAAACGCCCCAGTCCTTGCCCATAAGTTCAAGAACCTTAAAGACCTGCTTGAAATGAAGGTTTTGTTGGTATGCCACAACATAAAGGCACTTATAAAAATCATATGTCTTTTTGCGATAAAATGCCGCCGCCAAATCCCTTGTGGCGTATAGCGTGGCGCCGTCTGCCTTGACAAGAAGACAAGGTGGCATATTGTAAGCGCTGAGGTTTACAACCTTTGCTCCGTCAGATTCCTCAAGCAATCCCTTTTCTTCAAGCTCATCCAGTACCGGCTGCATTTTATCGTTATAAAAAGCCTCTCCGTTATAGCTGTCGAATTTTACATCGAGCCTTTCATATGTCTTTTTGACCTCTTTCAAAGTAATATCCTTAAAGAGATTAAAAAGTTCTGTCGCCTCCTTGTCGCCGTCCTCTATTTTCCTGAAATATTGTCTTGCCCCAATGTCCAAATCGGGGTTTTTCTCACTCTCCTTGTGATACTTTACATAAAGCGTGTTGAGATATTTTACTCCCTCTTTTTCCAAAAGGGCTCTCTCCCCCCACATCTTAAAAGCCACAATGAGCTTTCCAAACTGTGTGCCCCAGTCGCCAAGGTGATTGATTCCCACCACCTTGTATCCCAATTTTTTGTATACCTTGTATAGAGCGCTTCCGATAACAGTTGTTAACAGATGGCCTATGTGAAAGGGTTTGGCTATGTTTATTGAGGAATAATCTATGCAAACTGTCTTGTTTTGTCCTTTTTTATTGTCGCCGAAGTTCTTGCCCTTTTCTATGATTTGTGAAAGCAGTTTCTTTCCCACATAGACCTTGTCTACAAAGAAATTCACATATCCGTTCACTGCCTCAACTCTTTTGAGGGGAGCTTGAATTTTGTCTTGTATGTCTTTTGTGATGTCCTCGGCAATCTGTTTGGGGGACTTTCTCAAAACCTTGGCAAACTGAAAACAGGGCAAGGCGTAATCTCCCATTTTGTTGTCAGGGGGTATGTTAATCAAATTATAGATATCCTTTTCGGTCATACCCTCAATTTTTATCAAGCGGGCAATTTCAAGTTTATTGTTGTTTTGCATCTTTTTTCTCCGTCATATAAGTCTTTTGATTGTTAATATCCATCTCCATATATTTATAATCCACAAGCCCTTTGTCAAACTCAGTGCAGGTAAGTATTGTTTGAACCGATTTTATAGCGGTTAAGAGGGCTTTTTGTCTGTGGATATCTAGTTCGCTCAGCACATCGTCCAATAAAAGAACGGGATATTCCCCCGTAGTTTCTTTGAGCATAAATATCTCCGCCAATTTTAACGATAAAACCGCAGTTCTTTGCTGTCCCTGAGAACCGTATCTTCTGACATCGATACCTCCCGATACAATCTTGAGGTCGTCTCTGTGTATGCCTTTTGTGGTATACTCCAGTTTCTTATCCTTTTGCAAAGAACTCTTATATACATTTTGCATACTTGTTTTTATGTCCGAGAAATCCAAATCTTCGGTCTCATAGCTTATTTCAAGTTCTTCTTTTTCGCCGGTGATAATCCTATGCTGTTTTTTAGCATAAGGCCTTAGTTTTTCCACAAACTGCTTTCTTCTTGTAACAATAAACTCTACACAAGGCAAAAGCGACTTTTCCACTACCGCTAACATATCATTAAGCGATGATTTGTTTTTATACTCTTTCAAAAGCTTGTTTCTTTGTTGCAATAGTTTATTGTATTTCAAAAGAGTGTAAAAATATGTTTTGCTCTGTTGTGACAAGCTAATGTCCAAAAACCTTCTTCTATCCACGGGAGATTCTTTAATGAGCTTAATTTCATCCGGCGAAAAAAACACCACATTCAATGCGCCCATAAGCTCTCCCACTCTGGATACGGGAAGAGAATCTATGAGAATATACTTACTGCCCGCATTGTTTATTACTATCTCAATCTTATGAGAGGAAAACCTCTTTTTAATCTCTACCGCCAGCCTTAATTCGTCTTTTGCCCCCCATGTGATGAGCTCCTTGTCCTTTGTGTTTCTTGCAGTCTTTCCTATTGACGCATAATATATGGCCTCTATTAAATTGGTCTTTCCGCTGGCATTTTTGCCTTTTATGACATTGAGCCCTTCATAAAATTCAACACTCTTGTTTTTATAACTCAAAAAATTATAAAGATTGAGCTTTTTTATTATCATAAGTTTTCCCTATTTATGGAACTCAAAAGGTGTGACCTGATATACATAATAGTTCATCCAATTATAAAAAAGAAGATTGGCGGTTGAGTTCCAGCTCATGTTTATATTATCTATATCGTCATTGATAAAATAATTTTGAGGTTTTTTTATGTCCAATCCCTTGGCAAGGTCTCTTAAATATTCGCTTTTCAAAGACTCTCTGTCATACTCTGAGTGACCAAAGAAAAAGAACTTTTTATTGTCTTTGGATTTGGCTATACTGATGCCGCATTCATCCCCCACCGCAAGTACCTGAAGATTTTTATTTTTATAAACCTCTCCCTCGTCAATGGATGTATGTCTTGAATGCGGTATGGAAAATTTGTCGTCCATACCTTTAAGCAAAAGGTCGAAATTGGTCACGGCTTTATTCTTGAAAACACCAAAGAGCTTTTCCTCAAGTTCATACTTTGGGATACCATAGTAGTATTTCATGGCAGCCTGAGCTCCCCAACAGATATAAATCGTGCTGGTTACATTCTCATCAGCAAATTTCATAATCTCGCAAAGCTCTTTCCAGTATTTAACCTTTTCATAATCAAGAGTTTCAACAGGGGCGCCTGTTATTATCATTCCGTCAAAGAACTTATCTTTGATTTCGGAATAATTCTTATAGAATTTTTCCATATGTTTTTCAGGAGTGTTTGTGCCCTTGTATGATTCTGTTTTTACTAGTGTAATATTTATCTGCAGTGGAGAATTGCCCAAAAGTCTCATAAGCTGAGTTTCCGTTATCACTTTTGTGGGCATGAGATTAACAATAGCTATCTCTATGGGTCTTATATCCTGGGCGTCCGCCCTTTTTTTAGACATTATAAAGATATTCTCTTTTGTAAGAACATCAAAAGCAGGTATCTCCTTTGGTATAACTATTGGCATTTTTCTATCATCTCCTTTGGCTTTGGTTTAATGCATTTTCTATGTCTTCAAGGATATCGTCTTGTCCTTCTATTCCTATGCTGAATCTTATCAAGTTTTCACTTATGCCACAATCTTTAAGGTCTTTTTCTGACAACTGTCTATGGGTGCTTGAGGCAGGGTGCAAAACACAGCTTCTCACATCGGCTATATGTGTGACTATATTCAAAAGCTTCAACGACTTTTGAAATTTTGACGCCGCCTCCAATCCGCCCTTTATGCCGAAGGTCACCATTCCCGAACACATATTATTCTCAAAATATTTATTGACATATTTATGGCTAGTATCCTCAACCAGGCCGGCGTATTTTACCCATTCGACCGCCGAACTTCTCCTAAGAAGCTTTGCCACGGCAAGCGCGTTGGATGAATGTCTTGCCATTCTTAAATGCAGTGTCTCTATACCCATATTGGTTAAGAATGCGTTCATGGGCGCCATCTGAGCTCCAATATCCCTCATGAATTGAACTCTTGCTTTTGTTATGTAAGCCAATTTTCCAAAATCTCTGGAATAGACCATACCGTGATAACTGTTGTCGGGAGTATTGAAATCAGGGTATCTTGGATTGTTTTCAAACTCAAAATTTCCGCCGTCCACAATAAGTCCGCCTACGCTGCAAGCATGTCCGTCCAGATACTTTGTGGATGAATAGATAACAATATTCGCCCCCCATTTAAGAGGTCTGCATATCACCGGTGTGGTCAAAGTGTTATCAACCATAAACAATATCTTATACTTTTTGCATATTCTAGATATCTTTTCAAGGTCAGCAACATGCATTGCGGGGTTGGCAAGAGTCTCGGCAAATATAACTTTTGTATTTTTGTCAATAAGCTTTTCTATCTTTGACTCGTCAGCGTCAGGACTGATAAATCTGCAATTTATACCATATTTGGGCAAAGTCACATTGAAAAGATTATGGGTGCCGCCATATAGTGTGGACATAGATATAATGTTATCCCCCTGTTTTGCAAGCGTCATAATCCCCAAAGTTATAGCGGACATTCCGCTTGCGCACGCCATGGCAGCCTTTCCACCATCAAGTTCTGCTATTTTTTCTTCCAAAGCTCCCAATGTGGGATTTCCAAGTCTGGTATAAAAATAACCCGGCTTTTTCAAATCAAATAAATCTCCCATTTCTTCAGGAGTGTCATATTTGAAGGTGGTTGACTGATAGATTGGAAGCACTCTTGCTTCTCCGTTTTTGGGCTTGTAACCCGCCTGAACACACTTTGTATCAATGTTTTTCATAACATACCTCAATTCATTTGCTTGAAAGCTCTTTCTATATCTCTCTTTTGGACTTTTTCTTTGAGCGCCTGCCTCTTGTCGTGCAGTTCCTTGCCTTTTGCAAGACCAATTTCCACTTTCACAAGGGCTTGTTTGAAATATACCTTTGTTGCTACAAGTGTGTATCCCTTTTGTTCCACCCTTCCTCTCAACCTGTTTATTTCGTTGCGATGAAGCAACAGCCTTCTCTCTCTTTTGGGGTCGGGGTTGAAATGGCTGCCCTTTTCATAGGGCGATATGTGCATATTCATAAGTAGGATTTCATTTCCCCTTATTACAGCAAAAGTATCTCTGATATTAATCTTTCCCAGCCGAATGCTTTTAACCTCGCTGCCCATAAGCTCAATTCCCGCCTCGTAAGTCTCTTCTATAAAGTAGTCGTGATAGGCTTTTTTATTGGTTGCAATAACTTTAGTCATCTTAATCCTCTATTGTGTAATAATAGCA
>CAZVHD010000013.1:0-5581 GCA_964626765.1 uncultured Christensenella sp. | reverse complement strand
CATATTTCCACCCTTAAATCAATTTATTAATTATAAAAAAGCGACCAAACATTTATTACGAATAGCCGCTTTTTTTCTCAAATTTTGTTGTTTTATCTTCTTTTTAGAAGGAGAGCCTTTCTCTTAGTATCTGTATGACAAAAAACAAAATTGAGCTGACAAGTATCATAGATGCAACCACAATGGTCCACCTTTTGAACTTCGAGTCAAGACTCTTTGCTTTGTTTTTGCCAAAAAAGGATTCTGAACCGCCGGCTATCGCTCCCAAATTATTGCTGTTGCCTTGTTGCAGTACAACAATAATAATCATGGCTATGCTAAACAAAACCATAAGCACCATAAATACTATGGATAAAACCGAATAAAATAAATACCAATCAAACATATACATTAACTCCCATTGTTACAAAGATGCGAAACAATTCTAACATATAATAATTCAAAATACAAGGAAAATACATTAGTTTTATCAATATTTTGTTATATTTTTTTAATATAATCAATATAAAAAATTATAACTAGTTCTAAATAAAAATTAAAACTGAATTGATATATTGATACTTTCTATGCTATAATTCATTTTATAGATAAGACTGAGGTGTAAATGACAAAAAGCCAATACATATATAAAGAAATTTTCTTTTATCTATTTTTTGTAATTATATTCGCTATAATTTTTCTGATGTTATCTTTAGTCAATGCTCATTGGTTTGGCTATATCATAACTTCTATTTCGGCTGTTTTTCTAATTTCTATCAGAAAGACCTTTTATTATCGAGGGTTTGTTAAGATTGTATGTTGGCTTATGGCAATAGTAATTCCTTTTACAGGGATGGTCTATCTTCGAGCTGAAAAAAATGTGTCCACAAGAGGCGTTCTGGTTCGCGAAGGCATAGGCTACATAACAAGGCTTCCTTCTCTTAGCGGGGGAAAGATGATGATCACCGGAGCTGACCTTGTGGAAAATCTTCATTACTGGAAGGCGCCTAAAGGCTATAGCCTTCATAGCTTTGAGGAGAATGGTTTATATATGGAACTTCTTTCGGAGGACAATAGCTATAATGACAATATAATTCTACATTTTCACGGAGGCGGGTATATTATCGGCTTTATGGATGTGTATCGTCATATTGCTTTGAGGTACTGTAAGGCAAGCAGCGCAGGAGAGAGCGGCGGGGCTTCTGTCTTGTCCATAGATTATAAAACAGCCCCTAAATACACATTTCCCGCAGCTTTGGATGACGCCATGCTGTCCTGGGAATGGCTTTTATCAAATGGCTATAATCCCGAAAATATCATCATTGCGGGTGATAGCGCCGGTGGAAATCTGGCTCTTTCGCTGACTGCAAAATTAAGAGACCAAAACAGACCCCTGCCCAAAGCCCTTGTCCTGATGTCTCCGTGGGCTGACATGGCGGCTCAAGGAGAGTCCTATATCTATAATCAAAACCTTGACCCTATCTTCGGAAACAAAAACGGTGTGGTAAACAATAATGACAAATCATCAAATCCTTACGCCAAAGACACAAATCTAAAAGACCCTTATCTCTCGCCGGTATATGGTGATTTTGATAACTTTCCCGCTATGCTCATACAAGTGGGCTCGCATGAGATTCTAGAAAGTGATTCCTTGACTGTGGCGCAAAAAGCGCAAAATTCAGGCGTAGATGTTAAATTGACTCGGTATGAGGGAATGTTTCATGTCTTTCAGCTTACGGGGAGTTTTCTTCCTGAAAGTAAAAAGGCCTGGCGGGAAGTGTCGCAGTTTCTAAAAAATCAGTTTGCATAAAAACCTTTTTCTTTTACTGAAAACTTTTTTATAATTTCTATTGGGTGATAACTCATTTTTGCCTTTCTCAAACCCTCGTCTCCCACATCTTCTTCTCTATTGACAAAATTGACATCCTCATCTTTGAAATAGTTGACAAATTCGTTGTTTATGACAGCGTAGGAGCCTTTATATTCTCTGTTTGCCTTTTCGATATGGACATACAAAATCTCGCCCTGAATCTCGCCTATTGCAAAAGCTACTATATCGCCATCAACCTCCAGATATCCGCCCAAAAATTTTAATTTCTCATAATCCCTAAACACATTTTCTAACATTTCTTTTTCTCTATAAAAAATCGCCTGGTCTTTTTGCACCTGCGAGTAATAAGTCTCGGCAAAATCTCTAAGCCTTGGTATATCGCTATTTTTGATTTGCTTAAAGACATAGTCATGGTATCTTTTTTCAAATTGATTTATATGATTTCTTTTGCTGTGGTATTTTTTTCCCCTAAGGTGAAGCAAATCAGAGTATCTATAAAGATATTCTCCCCAGTTTTCAAGATTTTTTATTTCAAAGATATCTCCAAAATGCTCTTTTAACAGCATTATGGCAGGTTCGGTAACGCCATGGAAATTCATGGGCAGACCATTCTTTCTGCAGTAAGATCTTATTGCGTCAAGAGCCCTTTTCTCTTCGCCTTCTCCTAAAGGTATGCTGAAAGTGGTATTTCCCTTAAGACTGCTCTTAATTATTAGCATGTCATAGATTATTGCAAATTCATAGTTTAGATATCCTCTCCACATATATAAAATACCCGGAGTATAGTCACAAATCCTGTATGGCTGATTTATTAAATAGGAGTTGATTAAATTGTAGTATTTATTTGTTATTGGTTTGAAATCCAGATTGTTATTGTCTATCGGTACTGTCATTCATCTCTCCATATATTAGTCGACCTGCCATGGACTTTGGCAGGCCGATTTAATTTAAGTAAACATTATTAAAAATTCTTTATGTGGGGTCAACTTCTACTATTACTTCAGTATTGTCGATAATTCCTGGCGGTGGAGTGAGATTGGAAAAGTCTGTGACTGAGCCTCCTCCCGCTATATCGTCTCCCGCTCCAGGAGATGACTCCGGATAGTATCCTGTGCCAAAGAACATATATCCGCCTCTATCCTTGTACTCCTCTCCGTCATATATCTGAGACCTTACTGTTGCGCCTGGCATAACCGTCAAGGTATGATTGTCGGTAATGACATTAAATACCATAGTGAAATCCTCGGCGTCTATAATAGCGTCGCTTGCAAGAACAAGGGTGTCTCCTTCCTCAAAGCCGGGTATTTCATCTAATAAATCCATATTGATAACACTAATGCTTGCGCTCACCAAATCCGGTTCCACATCGTCTAGAAAATGTCTTTCGGGGGTCATCTGCGTTGCAATAACCGCAGGGTTGTTTATTATTGATACAAAGTCGTCCACCATTTCGCTAAGTGTGCTGTTTCTCATCTTGGCGTTATACTCGTCTCGGTTGTTCAAATTGAAGTCACTTACAACGCCTATGTTTATAAGTCTTTGGAGTCTTGCTTGCTCAACTGCAAGTTCCAGTTCGCCTGCAACATCATAAATTAATGTAGTGGGCTCAATAAGTGACAAAAAGCCCGTTGAATATTCCGACTCGGTAAATACTTCATTTACCTGCAAGGTTGCTATCTTATCGTTTAGGGAATCAATTGTGGTATTTTCCAAAGCGTGAAGTATGGGTTCGGAACTTGAGTCAATTGTTATAAGTTCGCCCAATTCCATACCCTGTACAAGAGGCTCAAGCTCTGTATTTAATTCACTGATTTTGATGTTCTCGGTTCCATACAAATCTTCTTCGCCCGGGGAGTCTATTTCGGGGTCATAGGCTCTCATCTTTCTGAGTATTGGGGGAGATGAGCTGTCTATTAATATTACATGCCTCATTTCCATGTCATCTATTTTTTGCCCGATATTTTCTATCGTGGCTTCTCCGAGATAATCCCATACATATGCGTCACCCGTTTCTAAGAGGTCGCTGAAAGATGTTATTTCCAATGTGTCTTCAATACCCAAAATCTCAGGATTGGTTCCGTCGGCAGGTATGGTTTCAAGGGGAGCGTCCCTAAGCGCCCACATAAGTTTTGTGGAACCGCCAGGTTCGGAAGGGTCTGTTATTTCTATCATGTCGCTCAAGGTCATAACTTGGAGGGCGGCATTGACTCCTCCGTCATCTCCGTCAAGGGTTGTATCATTATCCCTGAAGTATTGCAATATCTCGCTTGAGGTCTCATCTATTTCCATAAGGTCTGATATAGGAATATTCAAGACATCATTGTACGTATCTTCAGAACCAATTTCAGAAAGAGTCTTTTCTCTGAGTTCGTAAAGAACCTTGTTTTCTGCGTCTATGTCTATGACCTCTTCAAGTGTCATTTCCATAATAAGGTCGTTTGTTGCGCCGGAACCCAGTTCACCAACCTCAACATCTTTGAGGTGTATAAGAACATTATTGGATTTATCCGGTCCTTCTTCGACTATTTCTATGACCTCGTGCAGCATAAGAGAGTTTATTCTGTTGTCAAGGCCAACTTCGCTATCGCTAAGGTCGCCTATTCTTATATCCGCAAGACTTTGTATAATAGGGCTTGAGGTTTCGTCTATGACAACAAAATCCTCAAGAGCAAAGTTGTCAAGGTCGCTCAAAGCTGTGGCGAGGGGAGTCTGAAGATAACTTTCATCATCAAATATAGGTAAAGTAGGGTACTCTATCCCGAATTTATCCGAGGCAATATCCAATGTTACATTATCGGAAAAAGTTTCTCCAAAATCTTCTAAAGATGTGTCCAGTATTGTATCTTCGGGCATCCCTGTAATATCTGTCAAGGTTGTGGAAAGGGTGTTTATACCCAAAGCAAGTTCCAACTCCCTTATGGGCGTTGTTGAAAAAGCCCCCAGAATGGGAAAAATCTGTTGTCCCCATTCCAAAAGGGAAAGATCTCTATATTCCTCGTCAAAATCAATAGGCAAACCCTGTTCTTGAGCATAGTCCTCAGCTGTTCCGACCATCCCATCTCTGGTAACCAATATGTATCCGCCAATAGCCAAACCGCCATAGGCCAGCACAATGCCCAGTATAATACAAAATATTGCAGTAAAGACTTTACCAAAACAGCCATTTGCGAAATTAGTAAGTCGCATATATTTAATTCCCTCCCGTAGGTCTAAACCATAAATGCCAAACTATCAGCTTATTGCGCCAATAGCTTCCATAATTTTATCAATAGTTGATTGAATATCGACTTTGTTCGATATGAAATTATATAAGAAATTGTTGTCGTAAATCATCTTGGATACTGAAGAATCCTCAATCATTTGGTTGACGGGAATAATAACTTCATAATTTCCAAGAAGTCTGACTATTGTCATAAATCCTAATACTAAAATTGCTGTTATGATAACACCCAAAACTCCACCAAGAACTTTGTTGAGATAATATCCAATATAAGTTGTCGCCACCAGTTTTTTGAGGACCATAAATAAAACTCTTATGATAATGTACATAAATATCCACAGCGCAATAAACGCCGCAGCCGATAAAATATACGCCGTTAATACAGATACCACCGCTTCTAGAAAAGGAGTGGGTCCGTTCTCTTCCACTTGTGTTTCCACAATGGATTCTAGTGGCGATGCCAAAAATCTGAGACTTGAACCTTCAAAAAGCTCTTCAAAAGGCTGAGGCCCGTCGCCGGCATCAAAACCAAGCTCATCCGGGGTGTCAGG
>CAZVHD010000012.1:0-14120 GCA_964626765.1 uncultured Christensenella sp. | reverse complement strand
ATAGTCCGAAAATAAAGATGTTCTCATCTCCCACTCTTTCATGTATTTCCACATTGGCGCCGTCCATAGTTCCTATTGTGACCGCTCCGTTTATCATAAATTTCATATTGCCTGTGCCAGACGCTTCTTTGCCGGCTATGCTTATTTGTTCGCTGACATCTGAAGCGGGAATTATTATTTCGGCAAGCGAAACATTGTAATTTTCTAAAAAAACCACTTTGAGTTTGTCTTTTATGGCTTTGTCGTTATTGATAACAAGGCTCATAGTGTAGATAAGTTGTATTACTTCCTTTGCCATAAAATAGCTTGACGCTGCTTTTGCGCCAACAATAAATGTACGGGGTTTAATGTCCAGATTTGGGTTTGATTTCAATCTGTAGTACAAGTCAAGAATATGAAATGCGTTCAAAAGTTGTCTTTTGTATTCGTGAAGCCTTTTTATCTGAACATCAAATATGGAATCAGGATTTACTTTGACACAATTGTTGTCATATATATATTTTGCAAGCCTCTTTTTGTTTTCTTTTTTTATTTCAAAAAGCCTGTCTATAACACCTTTATCATTTTGATACAAGCTTAGATTTTCTAGTTGATTGGCGTCATATAGAAACTTGTCGCCTATTAGCTCTTTCAAAAGATTTGTCATAAGGGGATTGGCTTCTGCAAGCCATCTTCTATGGGTTATTCCGTTTGTTACATTAGTAAATTTCCGAGGCGCTAACTTATAATAATCTGTAAAAACATCTTCTTTTATGATTTTGCTGTGAAGTTTTGACACTCCGTTTATGGTGTGCGACGCTGCAAGACACAAGTTTGCCATTCTTATATGGTCGTGTCCCATAATCGCATTTTTTTCTATCTTTTTCCAGTCGTTGGGAAAGGCTTTCCATAGATCAGCGCAAAATCTCTGGTTTATCTCATGAACTATTTGATATATTCTGGGCAAAAGAGTTTGGAAAAGGTCTTGAGGCCATGTCTCCAAGGCTTCATGTAATATTGTGTGATTTGTATAGGACATGGTGTTTGTGACTATCTCCCAAGCGTTCTCCCATTCATATCCATATTCATCAAGAAGTATTCTCATAAGTTCTGGAATGCACAGGGTTGGATGAGTGTCATTAATGTGAATTGCAACTTTATTTGCAAAGTTGTCCAGATTATCATTGTATTTCAAATGATGCTTTATAATACTTTGAACGGATGCTGAAACAAAGAAATATTGCTGTCTTAATCTCAAAGATTTGCCTTCATAATGATTGTCAGCGGGATACAGAACTTTTGAGATAGTCTCTGCCATAGCTTTGGCTTCTATTGCTTTAACATATTCTCCTCTAGAAAAAAGGTTCATATCAAAGCCCAGAGGCGCTGTTGCCGACCATAATCTTATGGTATTGACTGCTTCATTTGTATATCCGCTGATATTCATATCATACGGAACAGCTATTATGGATGCATGATTGACTTGCTCTATTCTTAATCTATCTTCCTCCCAATGCTCCTTTATTTGACCTCCGAACTTAATTTCAAAGGAATCTTCTTCTCTTCGGTTAAGCCAAACATCCCCATTTTTGAGCCACTCGTCGGGAAGTTCCATTTGCCATCCGTCAACTATTTTCTGTTTGAAAATGCCATAGTCGTATCTTATGGAAAAACCGCTGGCCGGATATCCCAAGGAAGTCAGGCTGTCAAGATAGGCTGCTGCAAGTCTTCCTAAGCCGCCGTTACCTAATCCGGCATCGGGTTCAATTTCCATTAAGCGCTCAAGTCCAAAACCCATTTCATTAAGCGTCTCTTTTGTTATGTCTAAAATCCCGCTGTTAAAAAGATGGTTTTTAAGAGACCTTCCCAAAAGGAATTCCATGGACATATAATAAACCTGCTTGAGTCCGCGGTCTCTTACATCTTTTTTGAAATTCAGTCTTTTTTGCGTCAATAAGTCTTTGATAACAAGGCAAAGCGCTCTGTACATCACGTTTTCACTCGCGTCTTCGTATTTTACGCCGAACATCTTCGCCAGTTTTCGTTCTATTAATTGCTTCAATTCTTTTTTATCTATCATAAATGCTCCTCATAAGTAGTATATAATTTAATAACTCACTGTGTGCAATATTAATAATTGCGCACAAAAAGCAAAGTTTATGTATTATGCGCCATTTGTCAAATTTTTTAAGCAGAAGAAATAAGAAATCTTTTATAGATTTTTATACATTTCAATATACTCTTTTGCCTGTTCTTTCCAGGAATAGTCTTTTGACATGGCGTTTTTCATAATAGTTTGCCATTTTGTTTTTTCTTCAAAGACAGCGATTGCTCTTTTTATGGCGTTAAGCATATCATAGGCGTCATAAGTTATGAATGTAAAACCCGTCCCTTCTTCAGTAAGAGGGTTGTATGGATTGACAGTGTCCTTTAATCCGCCCGTTTCCCTAACTACTGGGATACTGCCGTACCTCATTGCTATAAGCTGACTGAGTCCGCAAGGCTCAAACTTTGAGGGCATGAGGAAGATGTCGCTTCCCGCATAAATTTTTGATGCGATGTCTTTGGAAAAATTGATTATTACTGAAAGCTTATTGGCATATTTTTTGGAGGTTTCATGAAGACCGTTTTCATATTTCCAGTCTCCCGAGCCCAGTATAACCATTTGTATATCCAGATTGAGCATTTCTTCAATAACTTCCATAACCAAATCCAAGCCCTTTTGACTGGTAAGTCTTGTCACCATTCCGATAATGGGGAAATTGCTTACAGGCAAATTGAGCATTTCCTGCAACCCTTTTTTGTTTTTCTTCCTTCTGGGAATACTCTTTACGGAATAACTTTGGAAAAGGGATGTGTCTTTTAGAGGACTATACAATTGGGTGTCTATTCCGTTAACTATGCCGGTTATCTTGAAACTTCTTTTTTGAAGTATGCTTTCCAATCCATAGGCGTAATAAGGGTCCAGTATTTCTTTTGCGTAAGTTTTTGAAACAGTACTTACAATATTGGCTGATTCAATACCCGCTTTTAACATATTGGCGTCATTGTTGTATTCAACAATTTTCTTATGGCTTTCAGGAATGCCAAATACATCGGATATGCAGCTTTTGTTCATGCTGCCCTGAAATTGAATATTGTGTATTGTCATAACTGTTCTTATATTCTTATATTCCTCTTTATGCCTGTAAAAACAGTCCAACATAACAGGAACAAGCCCTGTCTGCCAGTCATTGCAATGTATGACATCAGGTGAAAAATTCATTAAGGGTAGAACCTCTAAAAGAGCCTTTGAAAAGTAAGCAAATCTTTCTCCATCGTCAAAATGACCGTAAAGACCCTGCCTTTTGAAATAGAATTCATTGTCAATAAAATAAAACTTAACACCATTTATTTTTTGACAGAAGACTCCGGCGTACTGTTGCCGCCACCCTAAGGTTACTATTGTAGACCCCAAAAATTCCATAGTTTGACGGTATTTCATGGGGATTCTTTCATATAAGGGCATAATAACTCTTATATCCTGCCCCTCTTTGGCAAGCGCCGCGGGCAAAGCTCCGCTTACATCGCCTAAGCCTCCTGTTCTAATGAAAGGTTCGGCCTCGCTAGTAGCAAAAAGTATTTTCATTTTTTTTTCCTCCATAAAATTAAACGGTTTTGCCTTTTACAATTACTATGGGATAGGTTATAAATCCCGATATATTTCTGTTTTCGCTTATTGTTACATTTTTATCGGTTATGGCAAATTGCAAAGAAGCATCCTTTTGAACGGTACAATTTTCCATAAGTATGGAATTTTTCACAACCGCTCCTTTTTCAACCTTAACATTTCTGAACAAAATGCTGTTTTCCACCTTTCCGTCTATTATGCTTCCGTCGGCGATTAGCGAATCATTGACTATAGCGTTGTTAAGGTATGTAGTGGGAACACTGTCCTTTACTTTTGTGTATATCTTGTTGACATTGTTGAAAAGATGATTTCTTACATCATAGTTCAATAACTTCATACTCTCGCCATAATAGGTTTTTATGTCGTCAATAATTGCGGCGTAACCTTCCACTTCATATGCATATATTTTTCCCTTGTCCACCATTTTGAAAAGAATGTCTTTTTCAAAGTCCACAAGACCTCTTGCATAAGCTGCATTTACAAGTTCAATAAGCAAATCTTTTTTTATGATATATACATTAAGGCTTATTAATTTTTCATCCGAACTTGAGCTTTCGGATATGTACATATCTCTTATTATATTATTTGAGTCCTTATTCAGAACCAATCTTCTTGAGGTGGTGGTTTTCCCTTCTTTGCATAAGACGGTTATTTCCGCTTCTGTTTCAAGATGTGTCTTTAATATTTTGTTAAAGTCAATATTGGCAGCTATATTACAGTTGGATATAACTACATAGTCTTCTTTGGCTCTTGTTAAAAAGTCCAAAATTGTGTGCAGAGCCTCTATTTTACCTTTATAAATCTCTCTTGACGAACCCAGAACGAAAGGTGGAAAAACAGCTATACCACTGTTTTTTCTGTTCAAATCCCAGTCTCTGCCCATTCTGATATGGTCCATAAGCGAAGAATAGTTGCTTCTTGTTACAAGACCAATCGTTGTTATATCGGAATTGACCATATTGGAAAGAGTAAAGTCAATAAGCCTATACCTTCCTCCAAATGGCAAGGAAGCTGTTGTTCTGTGTAAAGTTAGTTCATTAAGTTTGCTTTCATTTCCCGAAGCAAAAAGTACACTCATCATTTTATTCATTACTGATTACCTCCCAAAGTTTCTCCGGCTTTAAGGATGGAATTGGCTTCCATTTTTATATTGGGTCCGACAACGGCTATTTTCCAATCGCCGCCAACCGGCGTTTTTTGTTTAGTTCCTATTATCGCGTTGTCACCTATCTCGCTGTCCCAGCCGATTATTGAATGGGTAATTCTTGCGCCTTCGCCAATTTTTGTTCCCGGCATAATAATAGAATCTACAACTTCCGCTGAGTCTTCAATTTGCGACCCCGTGAATATTATCGAATTCAATACGGTTCCTTTAATGTAACAGCCCTCACTGACGATTGAATTTTTTACTACCGCGTTTGCATCAGTGTATTGCGGTGGCTGAGCTGTATTCCTAGAATAAATCTTCCAATTTGCATCATCCAGGTTGAGCCCGCTTCCCGGCTTAAGAAGGTCCATATTGGATTCCCAAAGAGAACTGATTGTGCCTACATCTTTCCAATATCCCTTAAATTCATAAGCGAACATCCTTTGTTTATCGTTAAGCATCATGGGAATGATGTTCTTTCCGAAATCGTTTGAACTGGATTTGTCGTTTTCGTCTCTTTTGAGATAGTCTTTAAGTTTGTCCCAGGAAAAAATATATATTCCCATGGACGCTTTGGTTGATTTGGGCTTGGTGGGCTTTTCTTGAAATTCATAAATTTGATTGTTTTTATCTGTATTCATTATTCCGAATCTAGAAGCCTCTTCTTTAGGTATATTCAAAACAGCTATTGTGCAGTCAGCCTGGTTTTCTTTGTGGGCTTTAAGCATTTGGGAATAGTCCATTTTGTAAATATGGTCACCTGAAAGCACAAGCACATATTCGGGGTCATAACGGTCTATGAAATCAATGTTTTGATAAATGGCGTTGGCTGTACCTTTGTACCATTCACCGCTTTTTGCTCTTTGGAAAGGAGGAAGCACAAAAGCGCCCCCGTTTATTCTGTCCAAATCCCATGGTTGACCGTTGCCTATGTACTGATTAAGCTCAAAAGGCTGATACTGAGTGAGTATTCCTATTGTGTTAATTCCCGAATTCACGGTGTTGGATAAGGGAAAATCAATAATTTTATATTTCCCTCCAAATGGTACCGCTGGTTTGGCAACTCCCTGTGTCACCGCGCCAAGTCGAGTGCCCTGACCGCCGGCAAGTAGCATTGCAACACATTCCTTTTTATTTAGCATTTACATTTTTCTCCTTTATCTTTTTTATATATAATGCCGAATTCCCTTCAATATCTATTATAAGGGAATATCTTTGATTATGGTTTATTTTTTCTATTGTGCGAAGAGGTAATGAATCTTCGCAGAAACCTCCATATTTTGTATTTGCAGAATTGATTATAATCTCATATGTTCCGCTATGTTCCACTCCCATTTCATATTTCTCTCTTTTTACTCTGGAAAAGTTTAGAACAGCGATTATGCTGTTGCCTTCCTTGTCGTATCTGGTAAAAGCTAGGATATTTTGAGTATTGTCGTCTACCACAGTCCATTTGAACCCGTCATATGTGTTGTCAAGTTCGTATAGAGGCTTGCTTTTGATATAAAGATTATTTAAATCTTTTACAAAGGTATGAAGGTGTTTATGGGAATCATAATCCAAAAGCATCCAGTCCAAGGGCTTGGAATAATTCCATTCAATAAACTGTCCAAATTCATTTCCCATAAAATTGAGTTTTTTCCCTGGGTGCGCAATTTGATACGCGTATAAAGTTTTCAAGCTGTCAAACTTTTCCATGTAGTTTCCGGGCATCTTTGAAATCATGGATGCTTTTCCATGAACGACCTCATCATGAGAAAAGGGCAATATAAAGTTCTCGCTAAAGGCGTAAGCTATGGAAAAAGTCAGCATATTGTGATGTTCTTTTCTGAAAAAAGGGTCTGTTTTTATATATTTCAAAGTGTCGTTCATCCAGCCCATATTCCATTTATAATTAAAGCCAAGGCCTCCGTTTTCAGGCGGCAGAGTAACCATAGGGAAAGAAGTTGATTCTTCAGCTATCATGATGACATCCTGATGTTTGGATAAAACAGCTTTATTGAGGTTTTGTAAAAAGGATATAGCCTCAAGGTTATAGTTTGAACCCTGTTCGTTGAACGCCCATTCGCCTTGTTGTCTGTCATAATCCAAATAGAGCATTGACGCAACAGCATCTAGGCGCATGCCATCTATATGATAGTATTCCAGCCAAAAGAACACAGAGGATATCAAAAAGCTTCTGATTTGATTTTTGCCATAGTCAAAGACTCTTGTGCCCCAACCTTTATGCTCTTGCTTAAGGGGATCAGAATACTCAAAAAGACAAGACCCGTCAAATTCATATAGACCAAACTCGTCTTTTGGGAAATGAGAAAGCACAAAGTCCATAATAACGCCAATGTTATGTTTGTGACATTCGTTTACAAAGTGCATGAAGTCATGAGGCGTTCCGTATCTTGAAGTCGGGGCGAATAAACTCGTGGTTTGATAGCCCCAGGAACCGTCAAAGGGATGCTCTGTGACAGGTAAAAGTTCAATATGCGTATATCCCATCTCCACAACATAAGGAAGAAGCTCTTCGGCCATTTTCTTATATGAAAAATAGTTATTGTCGCCATATCTTTTCCATGAACCCGTATGAACTTCATAAATATTCATAGCGCTTTGATAGTGGTTTTTATGTTTTCTTCTTTCAAGATAATCTTTGTCTGTCCATTTGAATCCTCTTATATCATAAACTTTTGAGGCGGTCGAAGGAGGTGTTTCGGTATGAAGCGCAAAAGGGTCTGACTTGAGATTTATTGAGTCGTCTTTGCATTGGATGGAAAATTTGTAGATATCGTATCTTTTGAGACCTCTAACATGAGTTTCCCATATTCCGCTATTATCTATCGCTTCCATTTTATTTAATTCTCTATTCCATTCATTGAAGTTGCCAACTATGGAGACTGATTTAGCGTTGGGAGCCCAAACTCTGAAGCGCCAGACTTTTTTGCCGTCTTTTACAACATAACTAGGCTTAAAAAACCTAAACGCGGCATAGTTCGTGCCTTCATTGAAAAGATAAATGGGATAGTCGTAAGTACTTTTGGCCATATTTTGTCCTTTTATGTCAGTATTAATTTATAGTTATTGTTTATTAGCGTATTTAATTTTTCGGTTTGTTTCTTAAACTTTTCGGGGTCTTTTTCCATTCCTACGACTGCGCTGCCGCTTCCTGTCATCACTGATTGCGTAAAGCCGCTTTCTTTAAGCAAGTCCAGTCCGGTTTGGATGTTAGGGTTTAATTGGCAGGCGGCTTTTTGAAGGGCATTATATAATATACAGGGTTTTGTGTGGTTAATATTCATAATTATTTTGTCCACATCAGGATTTTCTCCGCCGATTTTGTCATATAAATCATAAGCCTTTTTTGTGTTTACACCACCTGGGCATAAAACTATCGCGTATTTGAAATTGGGAAGAATCACAGGGGATATGTTTTCACCCAGACCTTTAACTCTTTTGTCTCCGCCTTCAAACATATAAGGCACATCGCTTCCTATAAGCAAAAGCTCCTTTCTATTTGGCTCAATTGAAAAAAGCTTTTTCATACACTTCGCAACGCCTGCGGCATCAGCTGAAGACCCGCCTAGTCCCGCAGAAAAGGGGATGTGTTTTTTTATTGTTATATCAACACCCGGAAGGGAGTGAACTTTTTGCAATAATAAAGCCGCCTTTTTTGCTGTGTCGTTTTCTATTTTATTATTTATGTTTTTATAGACAACATTTATTTTATTATCATTTCTTTTTTTTAGAGCAATCTCGTCAAATACATTTATGTTTGTTATTAATGTGTCAATAAGGTGCATATGTTTTTCTTTGCCTTTTATTGCAAGACAAAGGTTTATTTTGGCATATATCTTCTCAGTAACACTTTTTATCATAATATCTTAAATTCATTATACTATTTTTTTATATTAAGGTCAACAGATGGACTATTTTATAAATAGTAAATTATCAATAAAAAAAGCCGATTTTTTTTCGGCTTTTTATTGTTTGGTCATAAAACTTTCCTAGCAAGAAATCTCAATAGCTATCAGCGGCTGCTTTCATGAATCTGTCAAAGGCCAATATGCCTTCCTTGTCGTTTTTGAATACTGCTGTGGTTTCAAGTATTTTTATGCAAATATCATTGACATATGAGATGATAGCGTCTCGCGCGGTCTTTTTGTCAAGCCCAAGCCCAAACTGATTAGCTATTTGGGCAATCATGGGCAGGTGCTTTGAAAGTTCTGAATCCTCATTGAGTTGTTTGAAGTCAATTTGACTGTTGCCCAACAATTCAATTATTCTTGATATTTCATTTTTAAGGCGGCCGGGAAGTATAAAAAGCCCCATCGCCTCAATAATACCTATACCCTCTTTTTTTATGCCGTGCATATCTTCAGTGGGATGGAATATTCCGTGTGGGTGTTTTTCGTCCGTACGGTTATTCCTTAGGATCAGGTCTAAACAGTAGTCGCCATAACTGTTTGTGCTGGCAATGGGTGTTATGGTGTTGTGCATTTGGTTTGTGTAGGATAAAATGCCTACTTTTTCATCGCTGTAAGCTTGCCATTTCTTAAGAAGTATTGTGGCTTTTTCTATTACTTCAAACTTATTCTTGCTTGTTATGTGAATAACGGAGTTGTACCAATCTCTTATGCCGATGATTAGATTATTGTTGCATTTATACTTTTTTATTAATGGTCGATTCAACATGGGAAGAACTTTTTTCCCACCCTGATAATGGTCATGTGACAAAATTGAGCCGCCCACTATTGGCAAGTCGGCGTTGCTGCCCATGAAATAATGAGGAAATTGTGATACAAAATCCAAAAGTCTTGCAAAGGCGTTTTCGTCTATTTTCATAGGGGTATGCTTATCACATAAGGCAATACAATGTTCGTCATAATAAACAAACGGAGAATACTGAAAATGCCAATTCTCACCGTTTAGGGATACTGGGACATATCTTAAGGTATACCTCGCAGGAGTTTTGCTGTCTCCCCAAAACCCCAAATTTTCAAGACATAAAGGACACTTTGGGTATTTTTCATTATTGTTATCATTATCTTTTGATATATCTTTTGGGTCTTTTTCAGGTTTTGCCAGATTAATTGTTATTCCTACATCACCGTGTTTTCCTCTTGTTAACCATCTTATGTTTTTTCTTATGTCAATCATTCTGACATAATTACTTTGAACTGCTAGATTATAGAGATAATCAGTTGATTTTTTGCTGTCTATATCCTTTAATTTATTAAAATTCTCTATTACCAGCCCAGGGGACGGTGTTACTATGCCCATAACCTTTGTCTCAAAGCTCAAAGTTTCTTTGGGGGAAATTATATTGTTCTCAATAGCATATTCTGTCATGGGATTTAATATTTCTGTTTGCAAATCCACCTTATCGGACAATTCAAAAGAAGGTTTGCTTCTAAAGATGCTGTACAAAGAGTTTTTTGCATATATACTGTCTTCTTCTCCAAGAAAAAGTTTTTCTTTAGCGTAACATATGAGATTTTCTATTAATTTATTTATTTCCATATTTTCCTCTTTATCTTGATATGTTTATTTTTTCGTGTTATTATAATTTATAAGTTAAAAGTATTATACATTAAAGGAAAGATTATGACAAGAACTTTATCGCCGGATGATTTAAAAAAAAGCTCTTTTTTTAACAATTGGTGTAAAAAAGCCTATTCCTTACCAATTAAAGATATTGCTCATAGGTACTCTGAACTGACAGAAGGGTTGGATGGCAATATAAACTTTTTTTCTTCGCCGGGAAGGGCTGAGCTTGTGGGCAACCATACCGACCATAATAATGGGTTAGTGCTTGCTGCCACAATAGATTTGGATACAATCGCAGCGGTGATTAAGACTCCTATGTCAAAAGAAATAGTTATAAATTCCAAAGGCTTTCCAAAAGTTATTGTTGACATTCAAGATTTATCGGTCAAAGCCGATGAATACGGTAAAAGCCCCGCTATGGTAAGAGGCGTACTCAAGGGATTTCAGGAAAGAGGTTATAAAACAGGCGGTTTTATCGCCAACACCTCTTCGAATATTTTCAAAGGGGCGGGAGTGAGTTCATCTGCGGCTTTTGAGCTTTTGATATGCGAAATTTTAGATGTTTTATACAATCAAGGCGACATTGATTTTATCACGAAGGCAACTATATCACAATTTGCGGAAAACCATTATTTCGGCAAGCCCTCAGGCTTGATGGATCAGCTTACTATAGCGTCGGGCGGTGTCAATTATATGGATTTTCAAAACGATATCCCAAAAATTCAAAAAATGGAATGGCCATTTGAAAATATGGAGGCGGTCATAATTAATTGTGGAGGAGACCATAGTGATCTTACCCATGAATACGCCCAAATAAAAGAAGACATGAGTAATATAGCCAAGGCTTTGAGCGCCGATAACCTAAGACAGACTACGCAAGAAGATTTTTATCAAAACATTAAAGAATTGAAAAAAGATTGGGGTGGAAAAGCTGTATTGAGAGCCAAACACTTTTATGAAGAGAATATAAGAGTAAATGACGCGCTTATGGCAATAAAAAATAAGGAAGAAAAGGCGTTTATTGATATCATAAACAAATCAGGAACATCCAGTTATGAACAGCTGCAAAATTGTTTCATATCAGGAGACAAAGAGCAGAACATACCTTACGCGTTAAAAATGGCAATGAGATATAAAAAAGTTAAAGCTGCAAGAGTGCACGGCGGAGGTTTTGCAGGCACTATACTAGTTTTGATAGAAAAAAAAGAAGAGCAAGATTTTGTCGCTTATATGAAAAACTTCTTTGGCAGGGAAAATGTCTTTGCTCTTAATATACGCGCCTCAGGCGCTACCAAAGTGGAGGTTTAGGAAAATGCATTGGACGGGAGAAGTTAAATCCATAGCTTTTACAATATTTGGAAGAGATGTGGCATGGTATGGAATAATAGTCACTTTCTCCATGATAGTAGGGCTTTTGGGCGCTATAAGGCTATCAAAAAAAATAAAATTAAGCTCTGACGATATTTTGGAAATGTTTTTATTTGTCATCCCTTTTGCCATAGTGTTTGCAAGACTTGGATTTGTGTTTACTAGCGCCTCGGATTTCTTTGTATCGGATTTTGGTTTTGATGATTTTATAAATATATTTGCAATATGGGACGGCGGTTTGACCATTATGACAGGCGTACCGGGCGGCGTTTTAGGCGCTTATGTATGGTGCAGATGGCGAAAAGTCGATATATTGAGATTGGTAGATGCCATAATTTGTATTGTATTATTGTCCCAAGCGATAGGGCGATGGGGGAATTTTTTCAACCAAGAAATTTACGGTATGCAAATAACAAATGAATCCTTGCAGTTTTTCCCAGTGGCTGTTTATATCGCAAAACAAGGAGCTTTTCATCAAGCGACTTTTTTTTACGAATCAGTCCTTAATGTTATAGGGTTTTTTGCAATGTACTTTGTTTCAAGACGCTTATTAGTGAAGGGGCACAGCCTTCCGCTATATGTATTCGTATACGGAATGATACGCTTTATTATGGAATTTTTCAGATATAATACCAATGTCTATTATGAATTCAATGCTGTCAGAATAATCAGCCTTGTAGCGGCGCTTATTGGCGGGGGATTTTTCGCATTTATGGTTATTAAGGAAAAGAAAAAAGGAAAAAGGATTTGGTATAAAGATAAGATACCTCCAAAACTGATAAAACCTGCAAAATATGGCATAAAAAAGGAAGGGAAAACGGAATAAAATGAGAAATTTATCACTTTTAACAGACCTTTACCAACTCACAATGATAAATGCGTATATAGAAACAGGCATCAGCCAAAAAGATAGCGTATTTGATTTATTTTACAGAAAAAGTCCTTTTACTGAATTTGCTGTTGCGGCAGGGTTGGAAACAGCAATTGAATATATAAAGAACTTGCATTTTGAAAAAGATGATTTAGAATATCTTAAAAGTCTAAATATCTTTGGAGACAAGTTTTTTGAGGTCATGAAAGACTTCAATTTTACGGGAGATATATACGCTGTTAGGGAAGGGGAGATTATTTTTCCCAACGAACCCATCTTAACAGTCAAAGCGCCTCTATATCAAGCTCAACTTTTAGAAACAGCGCTTTTGAATATTATAAACCACCAAACCCTTATCGCAACAAAAGCGGCAAAAATCACTCAACAGACCGACGGAGCGGTGCTAGAATTTGGCTTGAGGCGCGCGCAAGGGCCTGACGCTGGGATTTATGGAACAAGGGCGGCAATAATCGGAGGCTGTCAATCTACATCCAATGTTCTTGCGGGAAAAATGTTTGACATAAAAGTCGCTGGCACACATGCTCACAGTTGGGTTATGAGCTTTGCCAAGGAAATAGACGCTTTTAGGGCCTACGCAAAAACAAATCCCGATAGTTGTCTTTTACTTGTGGACACATATCATACTTTGAAATCCGGGGTGCCGAATGCCATAAAAGTATTTAACGAGCTTAAGAAAAAAGGTCATAAACCCTTAGGAATAAGACTTGACAGCGGAGACCTTGCATATCTTTCTAAAAAAGCTAGAAAGATGCTGGATGATGCCGGGCATAAAGATGTAAAAATTGTAGCGTCAGGCGATATTGACGAATATATTATTTCTTCTTTGCAACAACAAGGAGCGAAAATTGATATATGGGGTATAGGTACAAAGCTAATTACATCAGCAAATAATCCCGCTTTGGGAGGCGTTTATAAGCTTGCAGCGTTAAAAGAAAACGATAATTGGGTTCCCAAGCTTAAGATATCAGATACCGAAGAGAAGATAACCAACCCCGGACTTAAAACCACATACAGAATTTATGATGAAAGCAAAATGGCAGCGGCGGACCTTATATCATTAAAGGAAGAGAATTTTGACACTCAAAAACCTTTGACAATTTTTCATCCTATTGAAACATGGAAAAAGACGACTTTTGATAAATATAGAATTAGAAATCTTATGACTGATATTTATATTGATGGAAAACAGGTTTACCAATTTCCGCCACTTTCAGAGGTAAAAGAATTTGCCAAAATGAGAATGGATGAATTCAGCGAGGAGCACAAAAGGCTTATCAATCCTCATATATACAAAGTTGACCTGAGCGACAAACTGTATGAGCTCAAGCATGAACTGATACACCTAGAGCATTAGCAAAGAGATATATTGAAAAAAGAGCCAAAATAAATGGACAAAGCATTTGACATTTAATAGGTTTTTGTGGATAATAATATAGCGAATAAATATGGAGGAATGGCTGAGCGGTCGAAAGCGGCGGTCTTGAAAACCGTTGATGTGAAAGCATCCTGGGGTTCGAATCCCTATT
>CAZVHD010000011.1:0-14311 GCA_964626765.1 uncultured Christensenella sp. | reverse complement strand
CTTCTATCCGCTGAAAAGATTTCCAAAGATTCTGACTGGGCGCCCCCAACATCTCTTGTGATAACCCTGTACATGAATGTATCTTCATATGTTCCCAAATTAATTGTTTGAAATTCCGTAATCTAGTCTTCATAAGGCTGAAATGACGAATGACTAGTGAAGTCCTGCATGTAAACTAGTTGCCTTATGAATATATGGTTTATGTTATTATTAAATAAATTTTCTCTGTCTGTCATTTCCGAAGGCTCGCCTGCATGAAAAACCACATTGTCTATGGTTCTTGAGTTAAATGCGTTGTCACCAATATTAGTAATGTTGTCGCTGATATCTATACTTCCCAAATTAGCGTTATAAAAAGCGCCTACGCCTATATTTGTGACTGTTGAGGGCGCAACATGAAGGTCAAAGTTTGCCGCCATCTTTCCTGACGGATAAACAACAAGCGTATCGCTTTTGTAAAGTACTCCGTTTACTGATGAGAAATGCTCGTTGTCGCTTGGTACGCTAAAGCTCAATAGATTAATGCAGTTTCCAAAAGCATAATCGTCAATATTCTCAAGATTCTTCGGCAAAGTAATATGTTGTAGTCCTACTGCGTTTTGGAAGGCGTCTTTGTCAATATCGGTAACAGGAAAATCACTGTGTTTGTCGGGAATGGTAAGAGATGTTCTATCGCCTTCGTATACATAATCCATAACAGTATAACCCGGATCCCCCGGAGACCTGTCAAAGACAAGACCTAAATCATCCCAAACAGCGCTAAGGGTAACATTTCTTGTGACAGTATACGGGAATGAGACTGTTGAGCCCGTATCTGATTCAACCCATTTTACAAAGACACTCTCCACCTTTTGGGTGACGGGGCTTTCCTCGATAACTCTTGTTTCTATTTGAGGAATATTATCTCCGCCATTTGTATCAAATAATACTCTGAATCTCATAAGCTCATAATGAGCGTATATAATAATGTTTCTGTCTATGGTAATATCACAAGACTGATTTCTGTTGTAGACTTGCCCTTCAATACGCCAGGAATCAAAATAAAATCCTTCGTCGCTTCTATCCATGGCTCTTATGGTTATTCTTGAGTCTTTGGGAAATGTTCCCACCCATGTATCATCGTCTTCGGGTTCCTCGCCTGATAAGGCTCCTCTATGTATTGTTATTGTGTGCTCCTCAATGGGCGCTTCTTCTATAAATAGTGTAAATCTTGTTGTCATTCCGCCATATATAACGGATATATGATGAGTTCCCACTCTGTTGAGTTTGTTTTTGTCAAAAGTAGCTATCATGTCCTCTGTTAAGTTCATTTCTGTGACTTCGTCATTTGCGGTCAATACCAAAAGCTTGATTTGTGATAAATCCACCTGACCAGCCACTGCTGTTCTGGGAACAGTTGAGGAATCTACGCTTATGGATATCACATCCTCTATCTCATCACCGTTGGTGTCTTCATCTTCCTCTGAGCCTCCACAGGCAATTATAGAAAATGAAAGTAAAATAATAAGTACCGGCAATAATAACTTAACAAATGGTTTTCTCATGAAATGTCTCCTGTCATAACACTCTGTCTAGAGCATAAATCATCAGACCTATGCAAACTCATATAATATAATATAACATAACAAGAATAATTAATCAATAATAAAATAAATAAATATCACTAACTCAAAAATTAATAAAAGGTTTTCTTGCAAAGAATTTCTTCAATTCTTTCTATATATTCCTTGATTCCTTTGGGATTAAAAAACCTTTCTATGCGGTTGTTATCATAAAGATATTTTGACATAGCTCCGGCTCCGGCTCCTAAAATATCAATTGTTTCTTCCATTATGTCAATGTTATAAAGACATTCAAACCCCTCCTTTGCAAATCCTGTGTTTTCAAGATTATCGGCTATATTTTTTTGCCGATACAAATAGTACGGGCGGTACTCGTCTTTTATGAGCTTTTTATGGGCATAACTAACCATTTCTGACGCCAAACCAAAGTTTTGTTTTTTTGTCTTTGATATATCCGCTCCCCTCTTTATGGACAAGGTATGAACAGTTATGTTTTCCACATTCGTATCCAAAGCCTTGTCAACCGTATTTTGAAAATCTGTTAAACTCTCCCCTTGTAAAAGAGCGATAATATCCATATTTATAACAAAACCGTACTTTTTTGCCTTTTCCACAGCATGATAAACATCTTCAACACTATGCCTTCTCCCTATCAAATCCAATGTCTTTTGATTGAATGATTGAGGATTTACGGATATCCTTGTAACATTGTTATCTTTCATGACCTGCAAAATTTCTTCGTCTATGGTGTCGGGACGCCCCGCCTCAACAGTGAATTCCGCCTTAATATCTTTAAGCTCTTGTAAAATGTTGCTTAAATATTCTTTTCCTATACATGTAGGCGTGCCTCCGCCCACATAGATACTTCTAACTGTTAAATCTTTTTTTGCTATAAAGCTTTTTATTTTTTTCAGTTCCTTTTTTACCGATTCAGTATAAGCTGATAAAAGTGGTCTTACTCTTTCAACTTCACTGCTTATGAATGAGCAATAATTACACCTTGTGGGACATACGGGTATATTGACAAATATGTTACAATATCTTTTGTCTTTAATGCGAATTCCGTTTTGAACTTCACATGTCATCTTGATAAGCTTTGCTTTGTCTTCAGACACCCTATAATCTTCAATAAGGGTTCTAAATGCATTTTTTTGGGTATCCAAAAGCTCGTTATATAATTTTGTGGGTCTGACCCCTGTAAGACTGCCATAGGGCAGTTTAATTGCTAAGAACTTGCTAATATAGTCATACAGCATATTTTTTATAAAAGATTTTGTTTTTTTCTTATAGGTTAGGGTATCGTCATTTGAAATAGAAAAACTTCCGTTTACTTCATGCTCAAAACTGCTTTTTAAGACACAGCTGAAAACACCTTTTTCATAAGAGTAATCAACAGACAAAAAGCCTTCCTCCTCATTATCTATGACAAGATAAGGGCTGAAGGCTCTTGGTATGTCCTGAACATCGTTAAGATATTTTTCGCCGTCAAATAAAAACCGCGCTTTTATGTTTTTCATCTGACAACGGGATTATGCTTTCTTTCGTGGTCTAATGTGGTTATCTCCATATGTCCCGGCAAGACTTTGTAGTCGCCCTCAAGACTCATAAGTTTTTTTAGCGAGCGTTCAATTGCCTCCTGGGAACCGCCTCGAAAATCTGTCCTTCCATAGTTTTGATAAAACATTGTATCGCCGCTAAATATTGTGTCCTCTATAACAAAACAACTGCTGCCTTTTGTGTGTCCCGGGGTGTGCAACGCCTTAAATTCAAGCTTTCCTACTTTTATGATATCGTTATCCACAAAGAGTTTGTCAGCATAAAATGGCGGTATCTTAATTCCTAAATCCCTTGTGGTATATCCCGAATTTTGGAGCATATCGCCATCCAATACATTTATATACACCTTTGCGCCAGTGTCTTGAAGTTTCTTCGCCGCCATAATATGGTCAAAATGCCCGTGAGTCAACAGCACCGCCGCCGCAACCTTGTTATTTTGGTCAAGGTAGGCTTTGATGGTTTCATAGTTGCCGCCGGGGTCTATCACCGCCGCTTCTCTTTGTTCCTCGCAGGTGACTATATAGCAATTGGTTTGCAGATATCCTACTTGTAGTTTTTGTACCTTCATAATCTTCTCTTTTTATAATTTTTGGGCTATGGCGTCTAAAAACTCGTCAGTGCTTGCTATCTCGGGCTTAACATCGCCCTCAAAAAGACTAACAAGGTCTTTTGTCATAAAGCCCTCTTCTATTGTCTGTATTGATACCTTTTCAAGCTTGTCGGCAAAGTCCATAAGCTCTTTTATTCCGTCAAGTTCTCCTCTTTTTTTCAACGCGCCTGTCCATGCGAAAATAGTCGCCATTGGATTGGTGGATGTTACTTGACCTTTGAGGTGATTGTAATAGTGTCTTGTGACAGTGCCGTGAGCTGCTTCGTATTCATAATATCCCTCGGGGGATACAAGAGCTGATGTCATCATAGCAAGCGAACCAAAAACAGTGGCGACCATATCGCTCATAACATCTCCGTCATAGTTTTTGCAAGCCCAAATAAAGCCTCCGTTTGACCTGATAACCCTAGCTACCGCATCGTCAATAAGCGTATAAAAATATTCAATGCCAGCCTTTTCAAACTTATCTTTATATTCTTTTTGATAAATATCTTCAAAGATATCCTTAAATCTGTGGTCATATATTTTGCTGATAGTATCTTTGGTGGCAAACCACAAATCCTGGTTTGTGTCCAAAGCGTAATTCATACAGCTTCTTGCAAAAGAACTTATGGACTTGTCGGTGTTATGCATTGCTTGCACTATGCCCTCGCCCTCAAACTCGTGAATGGTCTTTTTCTTTTTGTCGGGCATAACAAGTTCCGCCTTGCCCTCTTTTGCAGTATACGCCTCAACTCCGCCATAAACATCGCCATAAGCGTGACGGGCAATGGTTATCGGATTTGTCCATGTGGGGATAAACACTTTGACGCCCTTTGCCATAATGGGCGCGCGAAATACTGTTCCGTCAAGCATGGCTCTTATCGTTCCATTGGGGGATTTCCACATTTTGGAAAGCTTGTACTCCTCTACTCTTTGAGCGTTGGGTGTTATTGTTGCGCATTTGACGCCCACTCCGTATTTCTTTATCGCTTGCGCCGAATCTTTGGTTATTTGGTCTTTGGTCTCTTCTCTCTTTTCCAAGCCAAGGTCATAGTACTCGGTTTTCAAGTCTATATGAGGCACCAATAATTTGTCTTTTATTTTTTGCCAAATTATCCTTGTCATTTCATCGCCGTCAAGCTCCACCAATGGTGTTGTCATCTTAATCTTTTCCATTGCATCCTCCGTTAATTATGTTTTTTCATTGAATTGTTTTTATATGTCGTAAATCTGATAGTATATCCATTGTCTTTTATAGGCTTACTTTGTTCTTCAAGCTCCCATTCCGTCTTTTTGTCAAGATTTTCAAAAAAATGAGTGGCCTCTCCGTCGGCGTCCACCTTTGTTATGTAGGCGGTGTCGCAGTATGGAAGCATAGTCTTATAGAACATCGCCCCGCCTACAATGAAAATATCGTCGCTGTTATAGTTTTTGAGTTTTTCAAACAGTTCGTCCATAGACTCCACCACAATACAATCATCTCTTTTTTCTCCGCCGGGGTATAATACGATGTTAGTTCTTTTTTTTAATGGCTTTGCTCCCGGAAAGGAAAACAGCGTATTGCTACCCATAACTATGACCTTGTCAAGTGTCATTTTTTTGAAGAATTTCATATCTTCTTTGAGGTGGAATAACAGGTCGTTGTTTTTGCCTATGCCCCAATTTTTGTCCACTGCCACGATAGTTTTCATATAGCCACCGGTAACCTAACGCCCAATGGGGTGTATTTGTAGTCCACAAGCTCAAAGTCTTCTACTTTGAATTGATAAAAATCTTTTATGTCGGGATTAATTCTCAATTTTGGGGCGGGAAAAGTCTCTCTTTTCATAACCTCTTCCAAAATTGGGATATGTCTGTCATAAATATGGGCGTCCGCCACCACATGCACAAGTTCGCCCGCCTCAAGACCTGACACTTTGGCAAACATCATAAGCAGTACGCTGTATTGAACGACATTCCAGTTGTTCGCCACAACCATATCTTGTGATCTTTGATTGAGAATGGCGTTTAATTTGTTGCCGGTGACATTCAAAGTTAAAGAATATGCGCAAGGATAAAGATTCATCTTATTTAAGTCCTTATGGTTGTACATATTTGCAATAATTCTTCTGCTTTGAGGGTTGTTTTTCAAATCATATAAAATCCTGTCCACCTGGTCAAATTCGCCTTCGGGATAGGTGTGCTTTTGCTTAAGTTGGTAGCCGTAGGCTTTGCCGATAGAACCGCTCTCGTCTGCCCATGAATCCCATATGGAGCTGTTGAGGTCGTTTATGTTGTTGGATTTTTTTTGCCAAATCCAGAGTATCTCGTCAATGGCGGCCTTGAAATTTGTTTTTCTGATAGTAATAATTGGAAATTCCTTGCTGAGGTCGTATCTATTGACCATAGCGAACTTTTTCACGGTATGCGCGGGCTGTTTGTCTTCCCATTTTGGTCTGACATCAAAGTCTGTATCCCAATAACCGTTTTGCAAAATATCTTTGCAGTTCTCAATAAAAACCTTATCCGCCAGACTCATAAATAAAATCTCTCCGTATATTAAAAATTTAATACTAATATATTTACATGTTTTGCTACCTTTGTCAAGCAATACGGGCAATAGATAAAAGCTTTAACAAGCTAATTCATTGCTCTCATAATATGGATTATATAATAAAAGCTCTTTATTAAAGATAAGAATTGAAATCAGGATAAAATAAAAAAAGTTTATCTTTTTGACATTTACAAACAGTGTCATTGTGTTATAATTAATTTAAGGATAATAAAGGATAAGGTATTATGCAAACAATTTACAAAAAGTATAAAGAAAGATTAATAGAAATAAGCGGAAGAAATAGAAGTCTTTTTTTAAGACGGATAGTAAAAAAATATAGTTATGACTTGGGCGCAATTTTGGAAAAATTTTCTTCAAACGGTGATTTTGACAGTTTTTTATGGCAAAAGAGACGATATCACACTATCATTAATGATAAAATTATAAAAAAACTTGCAAAACAGGTTAATTTTTATCAAGGCGAAGATGAAAAACCTATGGAAACTGTTTTACAGTCAAAACATCTTGCCGACCTCAAATACCTAAAGAGAGAAGTCGAGGAGTTAGAAAAAGAGACAGGACGATATGAATTATATATTGGCTATCCTTTTGTGATAGGAAATATCGGACAGGATATTCAAATAAAGGCGCCTCTTATGCTCTTTCCCGTTCAGATAGAGGTTGAAAAAGACACCGCTAAGCTAAAATCCATTCCCAACCAACCAATAATGTTAAATAAAAGTTTTGTGCTGGCTTATGCAAAAGAGCACAACCTGAAAACAGACGGTATAGTGCAGGAATTTGACCCGCTCAATGAAGAAGTTTTTCAAGACGCTTTTGATGTAGTGGAGCACCTCAACCAAAACGGATTCAAAATAAAGTATCAAAAGCGAAAAAGTTATATGGCTTTTGATGACAATAGAGATATCCAAACTGACGGGATAGAACTTAAGAATATGGCTGTACTGGGAAGATTTCCGCTGGCAAACGCTATTTACAACGACTATTTACAGCTTGAGAATAAGAATCTCTCAACACCGTCTATTGACATGCTCCTAAATGGACGCTCGCCTTCGCATCTTAAGAAAAAGAAAAAAGAAATCTATATCCCTCCTTATGCCATAAACGACCTTGATTATGCCCAAGAAAACGCAATTGAGCAAATGAACCGCAACGATAATGTAGTGATTTACGGACCGCCGGGAACGGGTAAAAGCCAAACCATAGTCAACATAATAAGCGACGCTCTTTGCAAAAATAAAAAGGTGCTTGTGGTCAGCCAAAAAAGGGCGGCTCTTGATGTTGTCTTTTCCAGATTAAATAAGCTAAACTCGAAGGCTATGCTCCTGCCCGACCCCGAAAAGGATAAAATCTACTTTTTTGACCGCATAAAACAAATGCACACCTTGACTTTGGCAAACAACTTTGCAGACAGCCAAATTAAATACAATAAAAACGAAGTTAATATCAACAAAGAGATTGAAACACTAAAAAATATAAGTGACACACTCTTTTCAAGAACTCCTTTCGGGCTCAGCCTTCAAGAGATGTACGCCCAAAGCTATAATATCGGAAAGGATACAAAAGATTATGTATACTATCAAGCTCTGCAAAACACCGATATCATAAACAGAAATTATCAAGATTTACAAGATGACTTGTCCCTAATAAAGGATAAAAACTTAGCCAAACTATATACAACAAAAATACAGCTCGTAAAAGAAAACCCAATGGTAGAGCACATAAGAGATGACCTTGATATGCATAAACTCAAAGAGGCTCATTCCTTTTTGAGCAAACTTTTATCAGCAAAGATAAAACCCTTTGATTTTAGTAAATATCCTTATAGCCGCTATCTTACCACATTCTATCTTGAAGACGCGGCTTCAAATCGCAAATCTATTCAGCAGGTGGCGGATATCATTACAAAAACTAAGCATCCCTTACTTGACAAGTGGATATCTTTTTCGACTTTTCCGGCTTTGTGGCTGATATATCCTCTTTTGAAAATGAAATTCAACAGCCTTAGTCAGGATATAATGATAGATTTGAACATTGCTAAACACGCTTTGGAGATATACTCAGAGCAATATTCCCTTCTTAAAAAAGTGCTTGACAAAGAAGGATATTCGCTTGCGATTGGAGGTCTTCTCAATGGTAACAATGAGTTTTTGAAAAAGCTTATTGAAGCTTTAGAAAATTATGTAACGGTAAGGGACATGAAAAAAGAGCTGGGCTCTCTTAATCAAAGCGTTTTAGAGCTATTGGATTTTGCCTATTTCAACAGTTCAAAAGACCTTCCTTCCTTCCAAGCTGCCATTGATAAGATAATGCCCATAAGGATTTATCATGAAATAATCAAACATAACGACTATTTTGAAGAAAACCTTTCCAAAACTGTTATGTTTGACTCATTAAGAGATAGAATATTGAACCTCAAAGCCGAACAACGGGAATTGTCAAAAGTTCTTGCAATGGACAGGTTTTCTTATGAATATGCTGATTTCTATAAAAATGATGAATATCAAAAAGATTATCTCTACCAAATACAAAAACAGAGGTCTCTGTGGCCTGTAAGACGCATGCTGGAATACTTTGACGAGTATCTTTTCCGCCTGTTCCCTTGCTGGCTTCTTTCTCCGCAAGCGGTCAGTACAATTCTTCCGCTTAAAAAAGATATGTTTGACCTTGTGGTCTTTGACGAGGCGTCGCAAATATTTATTGAGGCTGCCCTTCCCGCTATTTATAGAGGAACAAGGATTGTTGTTGCCGGCGACAACAAGCAATTAAGACCCACAAGCGGTTTTGTTAGACGATACCTTGGCGACGATAGTTTTGACTATAATATGGATTTATCCACGCAAGCGGCTTTGGAAGTGGAATCGCTTCTTGACCTTGCGGCGGCAAAATATCAAAGAGTTAATCTTTCCTATCACTATCGTAGCAATAGCGCGGAGCTTATTGACTTTTCAAATGTGGCGTTTTATGAAAAGAAACTTCAGATTGCTCCCAATATCACAAGGGATTATAAAAACCCGCCCATAGAGAGGATAAAAGTCAAAGGTAGCTCGAAAAGCCGCCACAACCACGAAGAAGCGGTATCGGTAGTTAAGCTTGTAAAATCAATTTTCAGAAACAGAACGCAAAACGAATCTATTGGAATTGTCACATTCAATATAGAACAAAAAGAATATATTGAGGACCTTTTGGACTTTGAAGGCGATAAATACCCCACATTCCGTAAACAGTTGTACAGAGAAAGAAACAGAATTGTTGACGGGGAGAACGCCAGCCTATTTGTGAAGAATTTAGAAAATGTGCAAGGAGATGAGAGGGATATAATTATATTCAGCGTGGGATATGCCAAAAATGTTTATGACAGAGTGGTCGCTCAATTCGGCTCACTATCTATTGAAGGCGGTGAGAACCGTCTAAATGTGGCGATAACAAGGGCTAAAAAGAAAGTCTATGTTGTGACAAGCATAGAGCCCGAGGAACTTGACAGAATTGAAAACACCAAAAACAACGGTCCAAAACTTCTGAAAAAGTATTTACAATATGTTAGAGCTGTATCTGATAAAAAGGAAACAGAAATAAAATACCTTCTGTCAACCTTTGATACAAGACCAAAATCTGACAACTTCTGCGGCGCTTATGAAGAGCAGATAAAAGATGAGCTTGAGAAATTGGGATATATCGTGTACACAAATCTTGGCAACACTGATTACAAACTGTCGCTTGGAGTGTATGACCCCACCCTCAACAGATATATACTTGGAATTGAGTGCGATTATCAGGCATATAACGCTAGTCAAAGCATACTTGAAAGAGATGTTTACCGTATAAAGTTCCTTGAAAGCAGAGGTTGGAAGATAGTCAGAGTATGGTCACGGGACTGGTGGCAGTCCAGAAAGAAAGTGCTGTCAAACCTTGTGGAAATAATAGAAAAGCAAAAAAGTTTGCTTAAAAAGGACGCTATGTAAGTAATCGCCACTATTAATATGATAAAAGTATTCTATAACTATGCTGGGTCATAAAAACTATGCATACCCTATTATTCTAAATTTTTCTTAAGTTTGGGATGCTTACCATCGATGTATTTTCCATCGGCAAAATCCAAATTTTCTAAATCCCAAATGTCTAGGCTCCAGCCAAGTTTTTCCGTATAGAAAATTGGGTCATTTAATTCTTCGGTAGAACAGATATTCGTATAGAAGTAATGACTATAAGAATAAATGTAATCAATTTTCTGCCCTTCGTAGCCATAACAGTTTGAAAGGTCACTGTTTCTACCAAAAATATCTGCTTCGTCTTCATGACCAACACTCACATCCCCTGTGGCATAACAATTTTCCATGCTCCCATTAATAGCTCCAACCAAACCACTCGTGTGATTACTACTCGCATAATCAAAATTCTCTGAAACAATATCGCATGTTGAATAACAGTTTGATATGTTGGCTTCATTACTAAATCCTGCCAAGCCGCCGGCACAAACACTAGTGGGCGTAGCATTTTGAACTAACCTTCCTCTTGAGGTGGCTTCTATCTTACCTATAGAGTAGCAATTAGTTATGCTGCCGCCTTCTAGATATCCGACTAATCCCCCCACATTGACATCAAGACTTCTTACGTTAATTTCAAAATTTGTTACACCTAGGTTCAATATGTTACCGGTAAGGTGACCGAATAGTCCCCAATTATTATAGCTTCTTGTTTCTCTATTGATATTAAAATTACTAATCTCATATCCTTTTCCGTCAAAAACGCCATTAAAGCCGATGTAATACGAACCTATCGGCATCCACTCCATGTTTTCTAAATCTATATCCGCGCCCAATGCAAAATGAGCTTTTTTATGCTCTCCGATATTTATCTGATTGGAAAAATGGATAAGCTGTCCTCGGTTGCTGATGATAAACGGGTTATCTTCCGTGCCGCTGCCCTCCGTGTACTCTTCCGCTCCATCCATAGGTTTTTTTTCTAAACTTTTTATCTCACCACTTGCATTATTGACCTCCCTATTTACTTGCAACTCATCTGACGCCTCATCTATCGCTTCTTTATACATTTCAACTATTTCGCGCACAATAGCCCAATTATCTTCGGAGTAAAATTGTTTCATCTCATTCGCGATTCTTTCAATTTCTCTCTTTGCTTCTGCTTTGTGATTTGGAAGGTCGTAGTCATAGAATTCCTCATTATACCAAATCCCCGAACACCCGCTAAGAATTCCTAAGCACATAATCGCCAGTATTCCCAAACAAATTATTCTTTTTATCACATTTAATTCTCCTGGTACTTAATAATATAAGATATTCTCTTTGAAAGGCAATGTCTACTAATTCTATATTTTTAGAAGAGTTAATAGAATTCTATCATCCCTTTTAATTTATTTGAGCATTCCCTGTAAAAGCAAACGCTTCTTTTTCATTTTAATTTTCCTCCCTTAATTTTCTTTATAGTTTACGTAACTCTTCTAAATACTCTTCAAGTGTAATCCTTGTAAGGCGGTTTCCATCCCTGCCTTGCGCCTCATATTCTTTATATTCTGTAATTCTCTCGCTTATACCTTTTAGTAATAAGGACCAATTCTTTTCCCATCCAAGCATCTTTCTGTCTAAATATGCTTTTACGCAATCGCAGGAATAGTCAAATTCCGTTTTGCACTTTCTATATGTTCTTAGAGGGTGCATGGTATCAAATGGTACAAAACTTGTTTTCCCAATGTAATCATGAAAAGCATCTTCACTTAAATATTTAATGTTTTCTTTAAGAATATATTTTTTCACTGCAATATTTACAGGAAAATCCACATCTCCTATAACTTCCAAAGTGTCGGGAAATTCTACGGTTGACAAATACGGGAATGTGTCACTGAAACGCGTCAACTTGCCGTTTGCTCGTATTTGCTTTACGCCTTCGTTGAATATGACAGTCTCAACATATTGATTAGTAAAAAAATATCTATAAACAATCGGCGAGCTTATCTCAATTGTTTTTAGTGTTTCTGTCTGTAATGCGCCGTCTCCCACAGTTTTTACGTTTTCTTTAATGTGGATTTTGGTTATTGTGCTGAGATAAAAAGCGCATGGACCTATGCTTATTGTTCCGTCCGGAAGTTCAAAATCTTCCGATATAATACATTGGTAAAAACAATCCCTTGCAAAATATTTTATAGTATCTCTGGGCATTGTTACTAGCTTCTTTGCAGGCCATCTAATTAAGGTTTCAAAGCTTTTAGAGTACAATACCCCGTCTTCACTTGCAAGCGTTGGGTGACCGTCTTCAACATAAATATTCTCAAGGTTCTCTTTATTATACCATGACCAAACATATCTATAACCTTGATCAACTCCGATTGTAACTTCCGTCGCGCCTTTCAAGTCAGTGGATAGGATATCCCCTGACCCTTCCGCGAATACTTGCGTAGAATATCCTTCCTCCCATATTTCTGGCATTGGGTCATCTAAATCCTTTGGTCTATTGTCTTGTTCTCTGTTACATGCAACAAGGGAAAATATCATAACTATCACTACTCCCAGACATATTATTTTTTTTATCAAAATAAAACTCCTTATTTAATTATGTATCTTTCATATTTAGGAAAATTTTTCTTGCTTTCTACATGAATGTTTAAGGTTTCCCCTGATTTATTTATACTATATCTGCATTTTATTATCAATGCTTTTTTCAAAATTATAATATAACTAACTGCCTACGCTTAAAACACCCTTATAAACCCAGATCTTTCTTATACTGGTTTTATTTTTAATTTCCTCCCTTATCTAAATTTATTTTTTTACCCATTTAGCATATAGCTTTGTTTCTTGATATACCTGCCTCATTTCCGTATAGGCTTCCTCGTATAGCGTCGCTTCCACTTCAATTTCCTCCAATTGCTCTTCGGGCAAAGTATCAGTTTCAAAATCCCACTTATTAATACACTCCGCTTCTTTATACCATCCACCGAATTCATACCCTTTCCGAACAGGGTCTTGAGGAATAAACTCTATTTTTTCTCCATACTCTACATCGTCTATCCAATAATAACTATCATTTTTATCAGTTTCATAGTTGTAATAATAAGATACATTCGCTGCTTGTATACTATTAATTGAGTGATTTATATCTAGTGCTTCTTCTTTGGATATTATCATATTGCTTACCAACCTCGATAGGTATCGTTCAAATGCTTTCTTAGAGATGTAAAGAAAGCGGTCACTATTTCTTCGACCTCCAATCCCCGTTCTTGGGTTATCTCCATCATAAGCTGTTAAAATGAGTTTTTCTAATTTAGTACACTTTCTAAATATTGTACTCGCGACACCAATTCTAATAGTGTTGAAAAAAACCTTTTCTAAATTTTCACTTTCCCACACCAAACCAGCATCCCACATCGTAAACGTCCACTTACTTAATGCGGTATCCTTTGTCAAGCTTATTTCTTCGTGAATTACAAGCGTCTTTTGTTGCCTGCCCAGTTCGGTAAGTTCGGAAATAATTATATCGTCTGTGCTATGATGATAATAATATGTAAAATATCCTTCTTCATGCATTTTGGGTTTACAACCAAATAATAAAAATGATAGGCATAAAAAAACAAGTAATATAGCTATTATCTGCGCGCTTTTTTAAGAATTTTCATCATAATTACTCCCCTATTTATTTTTACCATTAATTATGATTGCTTGTCAATATTTATTCAAAATTTGCTTGGTCGCATTCTAATTAACCACAGTATAAAATTTCCCATTAATTAAACAACTTAAGGCTTTGGAGTTATTTTTTTATAGTTATTTTTGTGGAATTATTTTTTTATGGGTGGCAGTTTATTTCCGTTGTAGTGGCTAAGAATATCAGAAGCAAAGTTTCTGATAAGTCTTTTTTGCGATTTGTGATAGGCTATCGCCTCTTCAACAATAATTCTTATGAGCTTTTTCATGTTGATATCCATACCTGAAAAAAGATAATACGCCAAAGAACCCGGTATGGTGTTTATTTCATTGACATAGACGGTTTTGTCTTTTATTAAAAAATCTGCTCTAATCACCCCGTCAAGATAAA
>CAZVHD010000010.1:0-14359 GCA_964626765.1 uncultured Christensenella sp. | reverse complement strand
ATTTGCGTGGCTTGTCGAACTACCGTCCCAGTCATTCAAACCAAGTCCGGCCATATTCACTCTTTGTTTCAAATCTCTGGCGCCCATGCCCGCATCAATTAGCATACGGTTCTTCCCGTTATCCACCAATACGCTATTTCCCTTTGAACCGCTGCCCAATGCGCACAATCTTATAGCCATAAAGTCATTATACACCAACTATTATAATTTGACAAATACTATACTGTTATTGTAGTATTAAATCGTTATTGTATATAATATAAATAAATCAGGCTTAAAAGGTTCTTAAAAAATATGAAAACAATTGAAACAAAAACCATAACCCAAACAATAAAAAAAATGTGTCTTGAAACAGGCATTATTTTAGACAAAACCACCTTAAAAAAGCTTAAAGAAGCAAAGAGCATTGAAGATAATAAAACGGCTATATTTGCTCTTGACATTATGATAGAAAACGCAAGTCTTGCCGAAAGGACAACCACTCCCTTATGTCAGGACACCGGCATGGCGGTTGTTTTTGTAGACATCGGGCAGGATTTAAGAATAGTTGGTGGTTACATAGAAGAGGCTATAAACGAAGGCGTAAGACAAGCGTATAGAGAAGGTTATTTCAGAAAATCAGTTTTGGATTCAATATCCAGAAAAAACACAGGTGACAACACTCCCGCAATCATCCATTTCAACATCATTAAAGGCGATAGCCTTCATCTTAAAGTTATGGCAAAGGGCTTTGGTTCTGAAAATATGTCACGACTGTTTATGTTAACCCCGTCCGAAGGCATCGAGGGCATAAAAAAATCTATCATAACCGCAGTAAAAGAGAGCGGCAACAAACCCTGTCCACCGGTTGTCGTGGGCGTAGGTATCGGGGGCACAATGGAAAAAGCGGCGCTTTTATCTAAAAAAGCTCTTTTTAGGGATATATTATCAAAAAATCCTGACCCCAAGCTCAACGAACTTGAAAACGATTTATTAGAGCAAATCAACAAATTGGATATAGGTCCGCAAGGACTGGGAGGCAAAACAACAGCTTTGAAAGTTTTGATTGAAAAATATCCCACTCACATAGCAGGATTGCCGGTTGCGGTAACTATTCAATGCCATGCGGTAAGACACACAGCAATAACTCTATAAGGTGAATTATGAAAAATCTTTCCACCCCCATTGACAAAGAAATTACAAAAACGCTTAAAAAGGGCGATACAATTTTACTCAGCGGCGTGATATACACCGCAAGAGACGCCGCCCACAAAAAAATGCTTGAACACCTCAATAAAACAGGAGAAATGCTTTTAAGAAATCAAACCATATATTATGCCGGACCCTGTCCCGCCAAGCCGGGAGAATGTATCGGCAGCGCAGGGCCTACCTCCAGCTACAGAATGGATGATTTCACACCAATATTTTTGGAAAACGGTATCTATTTCACCATAGGAAAAGGTGAAAGAAAAAAACAAGTGCGTACCGCCATAAAAAAATTCGGAGGCATTCACTTTGACGCAATTGGCGGAGCGGGCGCTTTTTATAAAAACTGCATTAAAGAGTGCGAGATTGTCTATTTCCCCGAACTTGGCGCCGAGGCTATCTATAAACTCAAAGTCAAAGATTTTCCGTGTATTGTGTCAATAGTTTAAGTGAAAATTCTTCATAATACCTCGCTAAAGTTAAAAATGAATTTTTGAGCTAATTATTCACTTATCTTATTGTCAATATCTTTTATATTAAGCGTGAAAATTATGAAAATATTGAAATAATATCTACCCCCGTCATAAAAGATTTTGGTCTTTATCATATCTTTTATAAGAACTTTTGTTTCTTTAACCTTGAATGTTTCGTTAATGAGAAAAACATATTCGTTTAACCAATCAAGGATTTATGAAAATTTGCCTTAATACCTTTCAAGGATATGTCCATTTAATTTATCAAATTGCTTTAATTTACTACCCAAACCAAAAAAGTGCAAAGTCAATTCGGAAATGGACATTTTTAGATCAAAGTCGTTTGTTTCTATTACTTTTCCCTTATCCACATAAAAATTGATATTGTTTTTTTCTATTAAGCTATCAGTAAGCATTATTTTTGTATTAATTGAAAGCCCTGAAAGCTCAAATGCTTTTTTAAGGTCAACAACCCTTGCCATAACTCCACTCTTTTCGGGCAGTTGGTTCAATACAATACTTTCATCCTTATTAGTGAATCCCTTTATTTTGCCCCCTTTTTCCAAAACAAAAAACCCGCCGTTATCTTTTTTTGCTATGGCTATTTTTTGCTCAAAACCTTTCAAATCAAGTTTAATATAAAAATCTTTATCTTTGTTATATAAATTATAAATATCCAAAAGCCTTTGGGGATAGTCACACTCATGCATCATATAATCATGTGTTAATATATTGTCGTATGATATGGTCGCAAAGTCCATTTTTTCATAAAACCCTTTTACCGCAGGATAAAGCATAACAAACGCGCTTTGTAGATTTATGAGGCTCTTTTTCATAAGCCTTAAAGCTATGCCCTTTTTTCTGTAATCAGTTTTGGTACAAAGCCCCACCACAAATGGCGTTGATATCTCTTTATTCTTATATTTAAGCAATTTCTTTACCAAAAACATTTCCGCAACAATTTCATTATTAAGCATCTCATACCTAGCGTTATGGATACCCAATCTGTTGCAAAACAGATATTCCACACATTCGTCACTATCAGAAAAGCACTCTTTGTAGAGTGCTTTTAGTTGCTGTTTAATGTTTTTCATATAATCTACAAAAGAGGTATTTTTGCAAGGTATTTTATGTCGCTTCTGTCGGCTGCTTCGCCTTCGGCAAGCACAAAAGCCTTTACGAAAACCTCTCCTCCCGCTTTTTTAACAAGCTCTTCAAGCCCTAAAAGGCTTCCACCCGTTGATATAACATCGTCTATAATCGCCACTTTTTTGCCTTTCAAAAGATTTACATCGTGTCCTGAAAGATATAGTGTCTGTTTATTTTTAGTTGTTATGGATTGGACGGTGACATTGATACCGTCTTGCATATAAAGCTTTTGGGATTTTCTTGCCACCGCATAAAAGTCATGGTCCAATAGTCTTGCCACACAGTGGGCAAGTTGCAGTCCTTTTGACTCCGCCGTAAGTATCACATCCGCGCCTTTTGTGATTTTGGCAATGTGACGAGCGCAGTGTTCGGTCAAGGCCTGAGCTCCGTGCAAATTAAAAAAGGCGATTTTAACTTCATTTCCTATGGGAAGAATGGGAAGGTCAACTTTCTTTCCGCTAATATCAACTCTAAAATATTCTTGCATATAGTCCTCCAAAACATCTGTTAGTTTATCCCATATCTTCCCTTTAAGTCAAATGAAACAGGCTACCATTTATTATGAACTTTTTCCGCAAAGCCCAAAAGATTATCTATTTTTATTTTTTTACCGTCGTCCAGCACTACGGTTCCGGTGAATTTTCCAAAAACCTGATTTTGTATGGAGCAAAGAAGTCCGAGATTTATATTTGCGTGTCTGTTCAAAACAGGTTGGAATTTCATTTCAAATCTACCGTCGTCTGAGGAAAAGGTCCATGGGCTCATAAAATCATCTTTTTTGTCTTTTACGGGTATATTAAAAGTGACTTTTGAAAGCTTATGGGCTCTTCCGTTGAAGAACACCATATTCTCCGTTGCGTTTGATGTGTCGCCAAAGCCATATCCTATGTTAAATCCGAACATATTTCCGTCAGGCAGTTGCGCTGACAAAGAACCCCAGTACCATGTGTTTTTATAGGGCCAAACCCCCCTACCCCAGTCCAGAAGACCCAGGGAATCGTTATTATCAAAAGAATATATATCGTTACCCAGCTTTGCTTTCCCGGCGGCTTTCATACAGTTTATTTTTTCATTATAATAAAAAGCTTTCTTGTCTTTGGGAAAAGGCGTCGCAATTACCATTGAGTCAGCGGGGAATTCGCTCAATGTGATATCCACATCAAGGGTCTTTTCATCAATGAAATTTTCACAACTACAAAGAAGCCTTCTTTCCTTGCCGTTGTTTTCAAATCTTATAAAAAAGCCTTTTTGTTTGTACTCAACATCTCCTTTCAAAGATGTTTCGGGCAATTTTGTTTTTCCCATAGTAAAAGGCTTTATTTTGGTTACTGTATGCTGCGAAGGATTTTTGAAATTCAAAAGACTGACGCTATAAAGACCAAGATAGCTGTTGTCCGATATAGTCAGACATATTGCGTAATTATCGTTTCCTACATAATAGTAATCCCATTCCTTTATTCTGAGTTTATTTGCCTTTATGTCATCTCTTTTGTATTCAAAAACATGTTTTGTGGCGTAGCCGGGATTTTTCAAATATCCCCTTTCGTCCAAAAGCTTTATGTTTTTTTCTACTTTATTCTGCATATAACCCTCCAAAGTGAAAAAAATAAATTTATGAATTAATTATACACCGTTGTATATATTTTGTAAAGATTGGATAACTACTATATTATATTAAGTATAAGAGTATTGACAAAAGATAGTATACTGTGCTATCTTTGAATTGGTTGTTAAAGGAGATTTTTCTTATGGAATTTTTTGTTCAGATAGGTTTATTGTTTGCAAATATGACATGGCCTGTTATGGTTTGTCTTATTGTGGGACTTTTATTTGTCATGATAGAAATATTTCAACCCGGATTTGGCGTATTTGGCACAATAGGGCTTCTCCTTCTGATTTTAGGAATAATATTAAGAGCAATATATTCTCAAGACGAGGACAATGTGCTTGCTCAGATATTCATTATATTATTTTTTGTTTCAATAATTATTATCTCGGCCTTTATCATTATGGTCAAGTCCTCGAAAATGGGATGGCTTAGTCGCTCTCCTCTCATAGAAAAATCCACAGCCGTATCCACGGGTATATCCGAGGGCACAACTGATTATACTAGATTAAAAGATAAGATAGGCATTGCAACAACAAACTTAAGACCAACAGGAAAAATAAGAATAGACGATGAAATCTTAGACGCGTACGCCGAAGGTTTTTATATAAAAAAAGGCGAAGGCGTCAAAGTAATAGAAACAAGAGGCGGCATAGTAACAGTCCGTCGTTTTGAATAAAAAACACAACAATTTTTGGAGGTAAAAATGGGAGTAGGTGGATGGATAGTCCTTTCAATAGTTATACTCATAGTAATTATAACTTTCTTTGCTTTAGTGCCGGTAAGTTTATGGTTTAGAGCTTTGGTATCGGGAGCGCCGGTATCTATGAGCCGACTTGTTGGAATGAGGCTAAGAAAAATAAGAATAGCAATGATAGTGGATTCCTATATAAAAGGAAAAAAAGCCGGTTTGGATATAAACATAACCGAACTTGAAACACATTATTTAGCGCAGGGCGATGTCATAAAAGTTGTCAACGCCTTAATAAGCGCCCATAGCGCGAACATACTCTTGAAAACAAAAACCGCTATGGCAATTGACCTTGCGGGCAGAGATGTCCTAAACGCGGTCAAAGTCAGCGTCAACCCCAAGGTCATAGAGACCCCGGTTATAGCGGCGATTGCAAAAGACGGCATTGAGCTCAGAGCAAAAGCCCGGGTTACCGTAAGAGCAAATATCGCAAGACTTATTGGCGGCGCCGGCGAAGAAACCATAATCGCCCGTGTTGGCGAAGGCGTGGTCACAACGGTGGGTTCTGCCGCCACCCATAAGGATATGCTTGAAAATCCGGATAGGATATCAAGAACTGTTCTTGAGAAAGGTCTTGATTCGGGAACAGCTTATGAAATTTTGTCCATTGACATAGCCGACATTGATGTGGGCAGAAATATAGGAGCCCAGCTCCAAATGGACCAAGCCGAAGCGGATAAGAGAATAGCCGAAGCAAAAGCCGAAGAAAGAAGAGCAATGGCAGTTGCCCAGGAACAAGAAATGAAGGCGAGAACGCAAGAGATGAGAGCCGCAGTTGTGGCAGCTGAAGCAGAAGTGCCCAAGGCAATGGCTGACGCGTTCAGAAGCGGAAGACTGGGGGTTATGGATTATTACAATATGCAAAACATCCAAGCTGACACATCCATGAGAAATGCAATCAGTGGCACAGATACGAACACAAAGTCCTCGTCAACAAAGAAACCAAACAAGAAATAAAAAGGAACACCCATGGGTAATTCATTTTTCTTTATTATCGCTATAATTATTATTGGCTCTATCATTAGCTCAATAATGAAAAATAACGATGCAAAAAAAAGAAACCAAAATGCCAACAGGCAGACAAGACCAATCCCTTCCCCTCCCCAAAAGAGGGAAGGGATTGACCTTGCCAAAGAAATTGAGACATCGCCCCTAAGAACGGCGTCCTCCTACAAAGAAAGAGTAATGGAAAAAGAAAAGACCAAAACCCACATTCATCCTTCCTCTAGAGGAAATATAAAAGTAGAAAAGTCTTATGTTGAAGACAGCATGGGAGAACATTTCAGCGAAGGATGCGAAGATCATTATTATGACCGTTTTGTAGCGGTAAGCGAAAAATTGGATGAAGACACCGAAGTAAACACGGACATAGCAAAAATTATCGTACTAGGAGAAGCAATAAACACGCCGCGTTTCAAAAAATACAGGAGATAAAGATGAAGCGGTCCGCAGGAGTATTACTTAATATATCGTCTCTTCCGGGAGAATTTGGAATAGGCGGTTTTTCCACAGACGCTCTAGATTTTATTGAGTACATAACCTCGATGGGTTTTCACTGGTGGCAAATTTTGCCCTTGACAACCATAGGAAAAGGTAATTCGCCGTATTCGGGAATCTCTGCTTTTGCGGGGAATTTTTTATATCTTGATCCATACAGCTTTGAAAAGGGTCTGCTAACCGATGAGGAAATAGTGTCCTCAAAATTTTCCGGCGGCATATACCTCACCAATTACGACTACGCAAAAAAAATAAAAAAAGAGCTTTTACAAAAAGCTTTCTCCAGAATTTCGCCCATTGCAAAGAACAATATTGAATGTTTCAGAAAAGTCCACTCCTACTGGCTGGAGGACTATGCCCTCTTTATGTCTTTAAGAGATATGTTCGATGGAAAGCCTTGGTATGAATGGGACGACAAATACAAGTTTCGCGACAAACTAGCCCTCAATGAAGCAAAGGACATACTCGAGGAAAAAATTCTTTTTTACTGCTTTGAACAGTACGAATTTTTCAGACAATGGAAAAACATCAAGGAATACGCGCATAAATGCGGAGTGGGCATCTTCGGAGATATGCCAATCTACATAACAAGAGACAGTGTTGATGTATGGGCGCATCCCGAACTTTTTCAGCTTGACAAAAACCTTGAGCCCGAAATGGTGGCGGGAGTTCCCCCCGACTATTTTTCTGAAAAGGGTCAATTATGGGGAAACCCTCTTTATAACTATGAAAATATGAAAAAAGACGACTATGAATGGTTTATCAAAAGAATTGAACACAATTTCAAGCTTTACGATAAGCTGAGAATAGACCACTTCCGAGGTTTTTATAAATATTGGGCTGTGAACAAATCGGCAACAACCGCAAAAGAAGGACACTGGCTTGACGGACCCAAAATGGAAATATGGAACATACTCAAACAAAAAATGAATAATCCTGATATCATTGCCGAAGATTTGGGCATAATAGACGAACAAGTGCACGAGTATGTCAAGAAAAACAACTTCGGTTGTATGAGAGTTATGCAGTTTGCCTTTGACCACGACCCATTCAACATACACCTTCCCCATAATTACTATAAAGACTGCGTAGGCTACACCGCAACTCATGACAACAATACTACTTTGGGGTGGCTGTTGAGCGTTGATGAAAACACCAGAAACTATGCCCTAAACTATGTCAACTGCAGAAATATCAGCGGCTGGGCGGCCGGCGGCGGTGACTGCCCCTCCACAAAAGCTTTCATAAGATGCCTTATTTCCTCCAGCTGCAACCTTGTCATAATACCTATGCAGGACCTTTGCGGATACGGCGGAGATACCAGAATGAACACCCCGGGCATAGCCGAAGGCAATTGGCAATACCGTACCAATTATACCGCAATGGAAAATGTAGACAGAAATTATATGCTTATGCTCAACAATCTCTATGCCAGAAATTGTCCCTTAACCAATAGATTATGTTAATCTTTTTGACTGACAAAAAAGTTGATAGCGACACTTTTATAAAGGAATGCGTTAGAGAATATCTGACCCTTCATAATGTCTGCAATGATGATTTTCAAATTGTTAGACACGCTTATCAAAAACCTCGCCTCGCTCCTGAAAAAGCAAAGTTCAGCCTTTCCCACAGCGGCGATTATACCCTTGTCAGCGTTTCTCAAAAAGAGGTGGGAGCGGACATTCAAAAACATGTGGACTGTAACCGCGATATAATAGCCAAAAGATTTTTCAATCCCAAAGAGCAAAATTGTGATAAAAACACTTTCTTTGACTTATGGACAGCAAAAGAAGCCTATATAAAAGCAAACCAAACAGACTTCGCAAAGGGACTCAAAACTTTAATTCAGAAAGAAGATATCACTTTAATAAACCTTATCGCCAATTATAGCATCGCCATAAAAAGCCATGATAAAGATATCCTTATAGTTTTGAAATAAAAAAATTCTAGGCAAAAAAGAGCCTGGAATTTTTATTTGTCACATCATTTTTTTATCTGCCCACATTGACATTGTCAACTTTTCTGTTTTGCAATTCCTTTATGGGATTCAAAGACTCCTCATAACGATAATCTTGTCCCTTTACATTTATTGTATTGGCTATAACATTATGGCTTGCAACATCGTCAACACAATGATTGATTATCTGTTGGTATCTGAAAAACTCATAATCCTTTGGCAGTTTGGAAACATCCTCATAAGCCTCCTTTTTGCCCGTGAGATAAACGGTATCTCTAAGAACTTTTCTAACATAATCCTTTTGCAGCGTAAATTTCAAAAGCTGAGGAAATGTTCCGTCTGGAATAACCTGTTGCCATTCTTTGTTTTCAAAGGTCTTTAGCATTTCAGCTGCTTTATGCAAGTGGACAAGCTCTTGCTGAAACATCTGTTCCCAAACGCTCTTTGTATTTTTACATGTCTCATCCTCATAACAGGAATAATAGAGATAACACTCGGTATATTCATGATTTAACCAGCTCTCAAGCCATGTGCAGTTGGTATCCATAAGAGAGCCATAATGAGTCACATGCTGTTCTTCAATCATAGCAATCTCGGCATATAACTTTCTTCCCAAATCACTGGTATAAAATCCAGCCTGATTTTGATAATAGTTCATAGTCTGCTGTTCTGCCGCCACAATAATTGCTATATTCAGTTTGGTTAAGGGGTCGGCGTTTTTATTGTTTACGCACCGCCTAATATCGTCATAAGGATATCTGTGCTCTGAAATTGTGGGTCTGCCGGGCATTATTTCCGCATAGCTTCCCACAAGGCTTTGGGCTTGCATGTTCGCTTCCATATCCATAAGATTTGCATATCTGTATAAGTGGTCAAAATCTTCAAGCAAAGCAAAATCCAACGCCATCTTGACAGCGGGGTCTTTTTCCCGTTGCGCCAAAATAGCCGTCAAATCCACCGCAAGGTGTTCATATCCTATTGTATTTTCCAAAATGTTTTCATTTATGGGTTTCAAACAGCTTATTTTCTTTTGTTGCTGCTGTTCCACCCTTCTCATTTTGGCAATTTCTCGCCTCAAATCGTTATTTGTACAATGTCTATGAAATTGGTGCGAATGCCATATAGCCTCATACTCAGTACCGTTCATAAGAATTATTCTCAGTTTGGTATAGGGGTCTACATCATTCTTATCATAGGACAAGGGATACATATCCTTCCAGTCCATAAGACTATCGTCGTATTTCATAGGTTTTTGGTCAAATGGGTTCAAGCTCATATTTATAAATCTCCTTTATACTTGTTAAGGTAGATTATGAGCTTTTCAAAAATAATTATTCAAATGAACTAAGAATTCAAGCCAAGACTTGCCCTGGCGTCCATTTCCAAACTATCCGCCTGAACATTGTCTTTAACTGCAAAATAAGCCGCCACAGCAATCATTAAAGCATTATCAGTACAAAGGCTCTTTGGCGGAAGATAGACTCTTATACCATTCTCAGCGGCAGTCTTTTTAAGCCCCTCTCTTAAAGCGGTATTGGCGCCCACTCCGCCGGCAAGTACTATATTAAAAATGTTTTCTTTTTTTGCCGCTCTTATTGCGTTTTCTATTAACACGCCCACCGCTTGTGTCTGAAAGGATTTTGCAACATCATACTTATTAATGTTCAAGCCCCGGCTCTTGGTATTATGCACATAATTTATAACTGCGGTTTTAAGCCCGCTATAAGAAAAATTAAGATGGTCTTCGCCTTTGAAAGGACGGGGCATAAACACTGAATTCTCGCCTTTTTGGGCAGCCTTTTCAACTTCGGGTCCGCCGGGATATCCCAGCCCTAAGACTCTTGCCACCTTGTCAAAAGCCTCGCCCGCAGCATCGTCACAGGTTGAGCCCAAAACATCAACTTTATGATAGCTCTTAACTTTCAAAACAGCTGTATGTCCGCCACTTGCTAAAAGACAAATAAAAGGAAATTCAAGATTTTTATAGGTTATAAAATTGGCAAAAATATGGCCTTTTATGTGATTTACACCAATAAGCGGTATTTTTAGGGCATAGGCCAAACTTTTTGCATAAGCCAATCCCACAAGAAGGGCCCCTAAAAGCCCTGCTCCATATGTTACAGCTACCACATCGATATCTTTAAGCTGCAAATCAGCCTCTAAAAGGGCCTTTTCAAGAATATTATCTATCTGTAAGATATGATTTCTGCTTGCTATCTCGGGTACAACCCCGCCAAAACGAGCGTGAATGTCTATTTGCGAAGAAATTTGACTTGCAAGAGCGTCCTTGCCACGGGTTATCGCTACCGCTGTTTCATCACAACTAGATTCAATACCAAGAATGATTATATCTTTTTTATCTCTTATTTTTTCAAGCTTTTCACGGGCTATATCAATATATTTCATAAGCTTCAAGACCTTTTGAGATATTCCAGAATAAAGCCTTCGATATCTCCGTCCATAACGCTATTAACATTGGTATTTTCAAAATTGGTTCTGTGGTCTTTTACCATTGTGTATGGACAAAAAACATAAGACCTGATTTGACTTCCCCATTCTATCTTTTTAAGCTCGCCTTTAATATTTTGGTTTTGCTCATGTATTTCCCTTTCTCTTTTTTCGGCAAGTTTTGACATAAGCATTTTCATGGCAGTTTCTCTGTTTTTTATTTGCGACCTTTCATTCTGACATTGAACAACTATGCCGCTTGGAATATGGGTTATCCTTATGGCGGAGTCCGTAGTATTGACATGCTGTCCGCCGGCGCCGCTACTTCTGAAAGTATCTATTCTGAGTTCATCGGTATTTATTTTTATTTCTCCCTGGTCTTCAATCACAGGCATAACCTCAAGCGAGGCAAAAGATGTGTGCCTTCTTTTATTGGAATCAAAAGGACTTATTCTGACCAGTCTGTGAACGCCCTTTTCCGCCTTAAGGTATCCATAGGCGTTTTCACCCGCCACCTCAAAGGTCACGCTTTTGATACCGGCTTCATCGCCGTCAAGATAGTCCAATACTTTAACTTGGTATCCCTTTCTTTCCGAATACCTTGTATACATTCTATAAAGCATTTCAGCCCAGTCTTGAGCTTCGGTTCCGCCGGCGCCTGCATGAAGAGTCAATATAGCGTCACAACTGTCATATTTGCCTTTTAATAAAGCTTCAATCCGCAGGTTATCAATTTCTTTTTCAAGTTCCTTCAAGTCCTTATCAACCTGACGAGCTTCATTTTCATCCTGCATTTCTTCAATTAATTCAAGCATCTGAAAAAGCTCTTCCACTCTTGAATTGAGCTCTTGTACTTTTTTTATCTTTTTCTGATGATAGGTGATTTTTTTATTAACTTTTTGGGCGGTCTCTATGTCCTCCCAAAAACCTTCTTGGGTCTGCTTTTGTAAAAGCTCTTTGAGCTCCTTTTTCTTTTTTTCAATGTCAAAAGCTTCCTCTATGGTTTTTAATTCGTCTTTCAACTTATTTAATAATTGTCTGTGATTATAAAAGTCTATCACTTTTTATCTCCCGCAACACATTTTGTATTTCTTCCCCGAACCGCAAGGGCAGGGCGCGTTTCTTCCAACCTGAGTTGACTTATCATTTCTGACAGTAACCCTTGTTTTTATGGCGTTTTGATTTGCAATGAATGCGTTTCTTCTTTCCACAACTTGATTAACATCGAGTTTGCAAAGCATAATAACCACATTTTTCTGTATGGAATCTATCATGTTTTCGAACATATCAAAACCTTCTCTACGATATTCCATAACAGGGTTTTTGTGACCCAAACCTCTAAGGCCTATTCCTCTTCTTAAAGTATCCATCGCATCTATATGGTCCATCCAGTGCTTGTCGACCTGATTTAGCAATACATTTCTTTCAGTTGATTTGAAATTGATACCGTTTTCCTCGGCGTATTTCATTTTTTCTTCATATTGTCTTGTAGCCTCTTCAACAACGGTGTTGATTATTCTTTCAAGGCTCAAATGTCCGCATAGCTCTTTGGTTATAATATTGGTATCGGGCAACAAAACCCTTTGTTCCAGCGCCCTGTTGAACGCTTCATAGTCAATTGAGGTTTCATCTCCGGATGTGAAATCCACATATTCATAAACAATACTCGCTACCACATCGGGAAGATATTTCATAACCTGGTCATGAACATCGGCGCCCTTGAGAACTTCATTTCTCTGACTATAAATAAGTTGTCTTTGCTTATTCATTACATCGTCATAATTCAATACATATTTTCTTCTTTCAAAATTGGCGTCCTCGCATCTTTTTTGCGCGGTTTCAATTTGTCTTGAAATGATAGGCATCTGTATGGCGGTATCTCCCTGTCCCATAAAAGATGACATCATGGACTTGAGTCTGTCGCCGCCGAACCTTCTCAAAAGCTGGTCTTCAAATGAAAGATAAAAACAAGAGCTTCCCTCGTCGCCCTGTCTGCCCGAACGACCTCTTAGCTGATTGTCAATTCTTCTGGATTCATGCCTTTCTGTACCTATAACTCTGAGCCCGCCCAGCTGTTTGACTTCTTCTTTTTCCTTGTCAGTTTGTTTTTTATATTCTATCTTTAATTCGTTAAAGCGATTTCTTGCATTTATTTCATCTTGGTCTTCAAGAGTGTTATAAGCCATCGCTACACTAATCAAATGCTCATCATAACCTTCCTGTACCATTTTCTTTCTAGCCAGATATTCGGGATTGCCTCCCAAAAGAATATCCGTTCCTCTACCTGCCATATTTGTAGCTATGGTTACCGCTTTCAGCCTTCCCGCCTGAGCAATAACCTCGGCCTCTTCTTTGTTTCTCTTTGCGTTGAGCACATTATGAACTATTTTTTTTCTTTTCAAAAGTTTTGATAGCTGTTCGCTGACATCCACATCAATCGTACCCACAAGTATAGGTTGCCCTTTTTCATAAGTGGATGCTATTTCCTCGATGACAGCGGCGGTTTTTCTTTGAAAATCAAGATAAATCTTGTCTGCCTCGTCATGTCTTATCATTTCAAGGTGTGTGGGGATTTCCACAACATCCAGATTATATATGCCTTTGAACTCCTCTTCCTCTGTCATAGCTGTTCCTGTCATACCGGACAGCTTTTCATACATTCTGAAAAGGTTTTGGAAAGTGATTGTAGCAATAGTCTTGTTTTCTTTTTTTATCTTAACCTTTTCTTTTGCCTCTATTGCCTGATGAAGCCCCTCGGAAAACCTTCTTCCCGCCATTTTTCTGCCAGTGAATTCGTCAATAATAATAACTTCATCATTTTCGACAATATAGTCCTTATCCCTTGACATAAGAAAATTAGCCCTAAGGGCGGAATTTATTTTCAGGTTGAGCTCAGCGTTTTCAGCGTCCCCCAGATTGTCCAGGTTAAAATATTTTTCGGCCTTAGCCACTCCTTCCTCCGACAAGTAAATATGCCTTTCCTTTTCATCCTTGGTATAATCTTCTTCACGAAGTGTTTTTATAAAATTATGAACATCAATATAAATCATAGATGATTTTTGGGCGGGCGCGGAAATAATAAGCGGGGTTCTGGCCTCGTCAATAAGTATAGAGTCCACCTCGTCAATTATGGCATAATGCAAACCTCTTTGCATGACATTCTCGATTTTTGTCGCCATATTGTCTCTCAAATAGTCAAATCCAAGCTCGTTATTAGTAGCGTATGTGATATCGCAAAGATATTCGCCTTTCTTTTTGGAAAAGTCCATATCATGAAGAATACAACCCACGCT
>CAZVHD010000009.1:0-14436 GCA_964626765.1 uncultured Christensenella sp. | reverse complement strand
AATCGGAATCTATTGGGGTCGTCATAATCGTTGGCAGTCTGTATGCACAGCAATACATCGTGCATTTTGTGGTCGCTTTCTTTAATGTAGTGAACATCGTTTGTGGCAACACATTTGACCCCTATTTCCTTTGAGAGTTTCATAAGCATAGGGTTGACTCTTTTTTGCTCGTCAAGATAATGGTTTTGTAACTCTATATAAAAATCTCCCTCATCAAACATATCTTTCATCTTGAGCGCGTATTTTTTTGCCTCTTCATAGGGGTTTTCATAGTTATCGCTCAATAAAATTCTCGGGAGAGCCCCCGCAATGCAGGCGGAAAGGCAAATAAGACCTTTGCTGCATTGGGAAAGAAAATCTAAATCTATTCTTGGTTTTCCATAAAACCCTTCCACAAAACCTTTGGACGACAATTTCATAAGGTTATGAAAACCTTCAAGGTTTTTTGCCAAAAGAACAAGGTGGTATTTTGGATTTGATACATCATCTTCAGTGTCGGCGTTTCGTGACGAAGTTTTGTCGTATAAATCGTTGGCAACATAAAATTCGCAGCCAATAATCGGTTTTATTTTGTTTTCTTTGCACTCTTTATAAAATTTTATCGCCCCGTACATATTACCGTGGTCGGTTATTGCAACAGCTCTTGAGTTTTGTTTTTTAACCTCTTTTATGAGTTCCTTTATCTTTGCGGCTCCGTCAAGCAAGCTGTATTCTGTATGCACATGTAAATGCACAAACTCTTTCATTTGATTAATACCTCCGATTATCTTTTGTACGCTATATTATATCTAAATTCTATAATAAGTCAATCACCTTGTTACACGCCTCTTTTTCGTCCGGTCCTTCTGTTGAGACATAGACGCTTTCACCGTATTTCATATTCAAGCTTAAGAGCCCCATAAGGCTTTTGGCATTGACTTTTTTGTTGCCTTTTATGATATAAACATCGCTTTTGTGTCTGCTTGCCGCCTGGGCTATGACGGCGCTGTCCTCTGCTTTAATGCCATTTTTTTTGGTAATTGTTTTTTCTTTAAGCATTTTTTAGTCTCCTTATAGCTTATTTGCAATTTCTATTATTTTCCGCATACGATGGTTGATACGGCTTTTGAGCGATACAGACCCCATAATCATAGCTATTTCTGTTAAAGTGGCGTCCGGATTATTTATTCTGAGATACGCCGCTTCCCTCAAACTTTTATCAAGGTTCTTAAGACCCATAACATTGTCTATTTTTTCTATTGCTTTGAGCTGCCTGTCAGCTGCCATAACGCTTTTGTCAATGTTTGCTATTATGAAATTATTGCCTCGATTTAGGTGGTTTCTCATAGCTCTTGTTGCCATAATCTCCTGAAGAGCCATAACTCCTTTGCTTGCTCCCATTGCGGCAAGTATGTCGCTAATATGCTGAGCTGATTTTATATATAGTGAAGGTGTTTCTTTTCTTCTTCTTACAGTTTTCATTTCAAAACCACAAAGCCAACTAAGAAGCTTTGTGAAGTCATCGACCACTAAATCGGAGTTCAAGGAAAACTCCATATGATACCCTTTCTTACCGTCAAAATCTTTTGCTGTTTTATCTTTGGGGGCTGAGACATATCCGCAACTTAAATATATCCCTTTGAGGTAAGCTTTTTTGCTTTCTGTGTCCGGCAAAAAACTGGAAGGTATACCCTTTACAAAATTATATCCACTGACAATAAGCATGTCCTCCAAAACCATTTGGGCAAGTTCCGACGGGATTTGCATTTTATAAAGCGATATCTCCCTCATCCCTATGTTCTTTTGAATTTTTGTGGTGGTTGTTGCTTCAATGTCATATCGATTCTTTATTATTAAAATACATTTATTTATTAAATCCAGGCTTTCCGATACTATGCTAAGACCATATCCCTTGAGAGACAAAGATATCTCCCCCGCTCCTCTTATGACCGCCGATAAAAAAGCTCTTTCGTGCTCTGTTTTTATGCTCTGACGCAATAATTCTTCTTTAATTATTGTTTGTAAACTATGCTCTTTTCCCCTCAACTCTAACCTCTCTTACAAGTCTTATGCCGTATTTCTCATAAACTCTTTTTTCCATAAGCTCAACAAGACGCAAATAGTCATCAGCCCTTCCTCCGCCCGTATTGACTATGAAATTGCAGTGCGCGTTGCTTATTTGCATGTTGTTTATCTTTTGTCCTTTTAGCCCTGTTCCTTCTATAAATATAGCCGCGCTAATATTGTCCACTTTCTTGAATACGCTTCCCAATGAAGGTAATGAAGGTTGGGCGCTCTTTCTGAGTCCAACTACCGAATTCATCGTGTTTTTTATATCATATAAATATTTTTCCTTCATATCAAAAACTGCGCCTATAATTACATAACTTCCCTCTTGAACAAGCGATTTTCTATATCCAAAACGCATTTTTTCAGCAGTTTTTTCAATCAGCTCATGATTTGTCATATCAAATAAATAGACCTTTTTCACAACAGATGAAATTTCCGAATCAAAGCATCCGCTATTCATACATATTGCTCCGCCTACCGTTCCCGGTATGCCATAGAGCTTTTCTAAGCCGGAAAGGCCTCTTTTTTGACAGCTGTCGATAATCTTTGAGAGCTTCTCGCCGCTTCCGCATGACAGACGACTATCTTGTATGTTCATTCCTTTAAGCTTGTTTGTTGAGATAACTATACCGTCATAACCTCCGTCAAGAACTAATATATTGCTAAGGCCTCCCATAACAAAATAGTCTATATTTTCGGCTTCTATGTACTTTGACAGCTCTTTTAATTCAGCTACCGAAGACGGACAGGCGATATTTTTCAACATACCTCCCGCTCTTAAGGAGGACAGCTTGGCCGCATGCAAACTTCTGAAATTTTGACAAACTGTTTCAACTTTCATTATACCCTCAAAATATCACTCAAGTCAATATGAGCATGTGTTTTATACTATGATATTTTGGGCAAGGGTATAATATTCTTTATTTGTCTTTATCCATTCTTTTTTGCACAATCATTGTGGGGTTATATCCGCCTTGCTTGAGTCTGAAATCCCTTGTCGCAACCTCAATAACTACCGCAAGATTCCTGCCCGGATGGACGGGAATGAGTAGTTTGGGTATCTTAACTCCAAGATATTTGGATTCCAGAGGGGTTTTTCCCACTCTTTCATATCCTTTGTTTTCATCCCATTGTTCAAGCTCTATGATAAGCTCAACTTTCTTTCTGTCAATTATTGAGCCTTCTCCATAGATAGCTTTTATGTCAATGATACCGACTCCTCTTATTTCCATAAAATGCTTTATGATATTGGGAGATGTGCCGTATATGTTTTCGTTTATTCTTTTTATTATTACTGAGTCGTCAGCTACAAGTCTGTGGCCTCTATGCACCAGTTCAAGGGCTGTTTCACTCTTTCCTATGCTACTTTTTCCAGTAAATAAGACACCTATTCCAAAAATATCCATAAGCACGCCGTGAACATTTTCGTTTGGGGCAAGAGCATCTGTCAAATACAGTGTAAGCTCTTCCACAAGTTTAGATGTGGGCTTTTTTGATATAAATATTGACCTTTTGTGTTTTTTTGCCGCTTCTAGCATAGCTTTTGACGGTTTGTTTCCATAAGATATAACCACACAAGGTATTTCACTGGCAAAAAAGCTGTCTATGTGTTTATTGTCGTTGGTTTCCAAAAAGCCCATTTCACTTTTTCCCATAATCTGTATTCTTTTTGCGGCAAAGTCGTTTTTATATCCGGCAATCATAAGACCGGGACGGTTAATATGCATAGAAGTTAAATTGAGTCCCACTTTTGCGTTATATGCAATTTTCAATCTGCATTCCTGCGCAAATTGTTTTTCGCTCATTTTTACATCTTGAATTTCGTTTGTCATAATCTACTCCAAAAATCCGTATTTGTTTATTATATAAGCCACTCCATCGTCATTGTTTGACGGGGCAATAATATCAGCGGCTTTTTTTGCTTCAGGGCTGCCATTTTCCACAACAACACCCAAACCTGCAAATTCTATCATTGCAAGGTCGTTGAGGGAGTCGCCTATACAAATGATTTCATTTCTTTTTATGCCATATTTTTTTGCAAGATTTTTTACGGCTATTCCTTTATTGGAAGCAATTGGCACAACCTCCACCATCCATTTTTTAGAGGTATTGAATAAAAATCTTTTGTTAAATTCCCTATTAAATTCACTGATAAGGGGCATAACCTTGTCCTCTTCGGTAATGACCATCATCTTTATTGGAGAAATGTTGTTTTCATTCATGTAATCTGACAAATCATAATTTATCTCTACAAAATTAACCTTACTGAGTCTTGCGTATCTAAGACTGTAAGGCGTCGCCTTATTGACTATGAATTTGTCCTCGTGATATATGTGATAATATAGGCCTCTGTTTTCAATATATTTTCCTATTTCAATAGCGTCTTTATTTTCGATTTTTGATAAGTTTAGAGTTTTGCCGCTAGCAATATCCACCGTTGCCGCCCCCTGATATGTTATCACTTCGCCTTTTAGCCCCAATTCATAACAGTAAGGCAAAACAGCCGGAGTCATTCTTCCTGTTGCTATAACGAATTTTCCGCCATTTTCTATATATCTGTTTATGGTTGCTTTTGTGTGAGAGGTAATCTCTCTGTTTTTATTAAAAAGCGTATCGTCCAAATCCGAAACTATCATTTTGTATTTCATCTAATTTTTTATCCTTTTATTAATAATTGTTCATCTTTGTTGTTTTCATTAAGATATTCTTTTATTCCTTTTGCAAGATTTAGATTAATGCCTTGAACTTTTTGAAGTTCATCCAAACTTGCTCTTTTTATTTTGTCAACACTTTTGAAATGCATAAGCAAAGCCTTTGCCTTTTGTTCGCCTATTCCTTCTATACGCTTGAGTTGACTCATTGTTTGCATTTTTTGTCTTAGTTTTCTGTGATGAGTAATTGCAAACCTGTGCGCTTCGTCTCTTATTCTTATTAACAATCTAAGCGCTAGAGAATCCTTGTCAAGAATTACGCTGTCTTTTTGACCGTTCACAAAGACTTCTTCCTCTTTTTTGGCAAGACTGATTATTTCAAGGTCTGCGCCTTGGCTTTTTGCCGCAAGCAAAGCTGATGACAATTGTCCCTTGCCTCCGTCAACAACAATTAAATCGGGTTTTTGTGAAAAGCTTATATCCCTATCGTTATTTTTAAGTCTTTTAAGGCGTCTTTCCAAAGCTTCTTGCATGCTTGCAAAGTCATTGGCGCCGGTAACACTCTTTATTTTGAAATGCCTATAATGATTGTTAGCTTTTTCCCCGTCTATAAAAACAACCATACTGGCTACCTTATTGGTACCGCCCGTGTTGGATATGTCATAACACTCCATTCTGCGAGGTATTTTCTTTAATTTCAAAAGTTCATAAAGCTGTTTGACCGCTCCCCAAGTTAAATCCTCTTTTCTTAATATCATTTGTTCCTGATTTTGCAGGTATTCTTTTGCATTTGTTAAAGAAATATCTACAAGCTGTCCTCTTATGCCCCCTATTGGATGAATAACATTGATATTTTTTCCTGCTTTGTGACTAAGATAGTCGTTGAGCTCCGCTTGAAAATCCAAAGCCTCGGAAACTACTATTTCAGAACATAATATTGGGTTTTTTTCATAATACTGCATTATATAAGAGGATAGAGAATTCTTTGAAGTATCGTTCAAAGATGCGCTCTGACTGCCAATAAGTTTTCCTCCTCTCACAGCGCTTATGTTTACTACGGCAAGCATTCCGTTTGTGACAAAACTAAATATATCTAAATCAACTCCCAACTTGAAGGGCATAGTCTGTTTTCGTACAAGCTTGTCCAGTATTTGCAACTGCTCTTTATAGTGCATCGCCATTTCAAATTCTTGTCTTTTTGCAGATTCTAGCATTTTTTTGTTGAGCGAATTTTGTACTTCATCGTCATTTCCCGATAAAAATCTTATAACTTTATCTATGACAATTTTATATTCATCAGGTGTTATTCTTCCTTGACAAGGCGCGTGGCATCTTCCTATATGATAGTTCAAACATTCTCTTTTTATTCTTTTTAGATTGGCGCTTTTGCATGCTCTTACGGGAAAGGCCGCTTGCAACATTTTTATAATCACCATAGCGCTAAGCCCCAGCATATATGGACCGAAATACCTTGCTCCATCGGGTTTTAGTTTTCTTGTCACCTCAAGAGCCGGGAAATCCTCTTTTATGTTTATTCGTATATAAGGATAGGTCTTGTCGTCTTTTAATAGAATATTATAGGGCGGGCGATGCTCTTTTATCATATTGTTTTCCAGAATAAGAGCGTCAGCTTCCGACGGGGTGACAATATATTGAATATCCTTTATTTTGGATACCAATACCATGGTTTTTTGACTGTTTACATTGCTTTGAAAATATTGCCTGACCCTGCTTTTCAAATTCTTTGCCTTGCCAACATAGAGTATGTTGCCAAACTCGTCGAGCATAATATAAACACCGCTTTGGGAAGGCAGTGAATTCAAGACTTTGTCAATTACTTTCATATTTATTATATTACCATAAAAGATGTATATTTTCAATTTTTCTGAGGGTTTGTTATATTGACTTATATTCTTAATATAAGTATAATTACCTTAAAAGATTTAAGGGAGGTATACCTTTGAAAATAGATAATAAAATTTGTGAAAATGCAGTTGACTATTCCATGAATACCATAAAACACATATGCAAGAATCTTCCGCCAAGAGAATCCGGAAGTTGCGGAGAAAGAATGGCGCAAGAATACATCGCTAAAGATATCACTGACAACAAATGGGCTGACAAAGTAACTTTTGAGGAATTTGAAGTACACCCCAAAGCTTTTATGGCCTTTAGTAAAATTATTCCTGTTCTTATGCTTATTGGCATTGTCTTCTTTTACTGGCTGTCTTGGGCTCCTCTTGCAATGTGCTTAATATCATTTTTTATATTTATTGCTCAGTTTGGTCTTTATAAAAAGTTTTTGGACCCCTTTTATAAAACCCAAATCTCTTCAAACCTTATAGCGGTCAAAAAAGCCCAAAAAGAGCCAAAAAAGAGGCTTATCTTTTCCGGACATTCTGACGCAGCGTATGAGTGGACTGTATTTTATAAATTTGGAAAAGTCATATTCATTGGAGGTCTTGTTTTTGCCATTGTAGGAATTTTAACAACTCTTGCAATAAGCATAGTTAGTATAATCAAAGGCTTTCAGGTATGGCAAATAATAGTTATGCTTATCTTTACCCCGGGATATTTTGCTCTTTATATGTTTTCAGACTACAAAAAGGTGGTTGAGGGCGCTAACGATAACCTCACGGGCTGTCTTGCGTCTGTATCAGTTCTTAAATATATGAAAGAGGCAAATATCTCATATGACAACACAGAAATAATGGTTCTTATTACAGGAAGCGAAGAGGCAGGTCTAAGAGGTGCCAAAGACTTTGCAAAAAAACATTTGCAAGAATGTAGAGAAATTCCCACTATATTCATTGGACTGGAAACATTCAGAGATATAGAATACCTTGAAAACTACACAAGAGATTTGAGCGGAACAATTAAACATCATCCAAAAGCAATAGAGCTTATAGACAAAGCTGCTATTGAGCTTTATAATAAGCCGCTTAAGCACTCTTCTATTTATTTGGGCGCGTCAGATTCCGCCGCCTTAACCCAAGCGGGTATACCCGCAGGGGCTATTGCTGCAATGAATCCAGGTCCTGCAGAATATTATCATACCAGAAAAGATACTTGCGATAACTTATGCCCTGACTGCTTTATGAAAGGTCTAAAACTAGTTCTCACAATAGCGGATATCTACGCAAAAGAGGATTGAGAGCTTTTCAGCTTCTTCCATATTTTTCTTTTGATATAAACAAACATAACAATTCCGCTAAACAGCGATGAAAGAGGAATGGCAAGACCTATGCCTGTCATTCCCATCCCAAATATATTTGCAAATAAAAACGCCGAAGGTACTCTCAAAAGTATTGAAGAGATAGTATTTATCCACATGCTCACTTTTGTTTTTCCCAGTCCGTCAACCAGTCCGTATTGACTTACGGCAAAAGGTAAAAGTAAATAGTCAAATGCAAGAGTTTTCAGATATGGTAATCCAAAATCAATAGTTTGGTTATCTAAATGAAATATCTTGAGAATATTTTCAGCGAGAAAGAATGTTATTATAAAAAATATAATTCCAAATATTATACTAAAAAGCAGACCGTACTTGAATGTTGATAATGTTCTTTTTTTGTCTTTTGCGCCCTTGTTTTGTCCAACCATTGCGGATATGGTTGTGTTCATTGACCTAACAGGGAGAACCGCAAAGGAATTGACTTTGAAAACTATACTTGCCGCGCTTAAAGCGTAAACTGAGTTGTCTTGAAAAGTTATATTAATAATGTAAGTAAGAGCAAGAAAAGACAAAGATGCTATTGTATTCTGTATTGAAGTGGGAACACCTATTTTCAAAATCTCTTTGACTTTTTGAATTTTTAGAGTAAACCTATAACCTTTTATGTTAAGCTTTCTTTTTTTCTTAAAAAGATATATTCCGATTAATAAAACGCTTATGAGCTGCGCTATAATTGTTGCTAACGCAACTCCCATAGCTGTCATATTCAATACAGCAACCGCCAATATATCCAACCCTATATTTATTATCGCTGCCACGCCCACAAATATAAGAGGTCTTATTGAATCCCCAAGACCTCTTAAAACCGCGCTTATACCGTTATACATAAAAATAAAGACAGAGCCTAGCATTGTTATTTGCAGATAAATTTTTGCTTCGCTATAAGCTTCATTTGGAGTTTGCAAAGCCCTGATGATAGGCGATGCGGTAAAAAAGAAAATAACCGAGATAAAAGTTGCGAATACTAAAAGTAATGAAAACATAGTGTTTATGGTGTTTTGCATATTTTCATAGTCTTTTGCTCCAAAATGTTGACTTATTAAAATACTTGCGCCCGCAGTAAGCCCTACAATAGCATTTATGATAAGATAGCTGATTTGAGCGGAAATACCTACTCCAGCGACACTAGCGGAATCATTTGCAAAAATTGAAATGACAAGAAGGTCGCTTAGATTTATGACAGCTTGTATTATTGTAGACAGTAAAAATGGCATGGAAAACTTTAATAGTCTGCCCGCCACATTGCCCTGAGTTAAATCTAACATTTAATTGTAGTATATCAAAAGCATAGGTTGTTATGTTCTTATTTTGAGTTAAAAATTAAGCTTGTACGCTTGCTAAATATAACTTTTGTGTGCTATAATTCTTATTGTCATATTTATGGCCCCATGGTCAAGTGGTCAAGACTCCGCCCTCTCACGGCGGCAACAGGAGTTCGAATCTCCTTGGGGTCACCAAAAAACACCGCTCATTTATTGAAGCGGTGTTTTTTCATTTCCTTATCGCCTTTTTTTTAGTAAACCAAGAAATCAAGAACTTCAAACTCACTTGTCATAACTTCAAAACCCGGGTAGAGGTTGGAATTTAAGAAATTATGGTCGTAAGTTATATCATCCCCAAGTCCTGAGCCTCCCGAGCCTTTAAGAGTCCAGTTGGACAGGTCATTTGATACCGGAATATATGCCATGTCAATTAATGAGCCATCAACATAGATTTCAGCAGTATAGACCATAGAGCTTTGTACTACATAATTGGGGTCATAATACGATATAGCCTCTCTTGATATCAAAACATTTATGGTATGCTCTTGTCCGTCAAGCAAATCAGGTCCAGTATCATAATTTTGATACTCGTCGTCAGCGTAAAGCATTTGCGCCCTAAATTCATAAACCTGCTTATAGAAGCCAAAATACAAGGAATTTATATCTGCAGTTTCCTTTCTGTACGCAAGATATATTCCTTTGTTCTGATCCGAGATAGTTTTATCAAAGGTTGGTTTGTTTGTTCCTATGAGAAGCCTGAAATATTCATCTCCTATTGATGTGGTCGTTTGTTGAGCTTTGAAAGTTATTGAATATTTGTTATAGTCACTCATCATAGGCAATCCGCATCCGTTGTCAATAAATACTTTGTCGCCTTCGCTAAACTCTACTCCTTTGTCTATGTTAGATATAAACTCACCGTTGTTGTGATTTATATAGTTATTATAAGCTATCGTTCTGAAGCCTGTTTCCATTTGATAAACTGTGGCTTTTGTATTTCTAAGCTTAAAGCCAGCGGTTGTCGCATCACTTGTAATTACGGGGAGTAAATCAGTTGAATTCAGCACTTGTCCCGATTCCATGTTAGTGTTGTTTCCAAGTCTTAATGAATAGGTTCCATTGCCATTATGGATTTGTATATAAATACTTGCTGTCTCTTCGACAAAATGAGCTTCTATAACTGTCCTTTCCTGGCTTTCCCAATTGATGTTTTGGTATTCTTCAGTGTAATAGACATCGTTGCCAATTCTCAAAAATACTCTGGTATAGAATGTTTCCATGGCTCCGTCATATCTTATGTACATTCCTATACCATGAACCGGTACGGATACATTTCTCAAATCTTCACCTATATCGGTACTCTTAAGGATTATTGCCGCGCTATAAGGATAGAACCAGTTTTCATCTCCAAAAGCGTCATAATCTTCGGGCATCGATACATCGGGGTATACTTCTCCAGAATAGGTGGCAAAATCAAAGTCAACTACACTTTTCACATAGCGGTAACTCTTATTGTTCAGTCCATATAGATTGGTCTCTTCTGTGTCGACAATTACGCTATCGTCGTCTCCTGAATAAGTATAGCCATATGCTTCTAATGGCTCTGCCATATATGGAGTGATAGAATTTCCTTTATAGTATATATCCTCATAGCGATAGTCTTCAGATACTGTTATTACTGTTGTCATAGTGTCCATATATTCTGACAAATAGAATAAATCAACTTCCATAACATATATGCCTTTATTTAGAGTAATTCCGTCATCGACAATGTCACCGTCCAGTCTTATTTCATAGCTCATATCTGAGCTGTAATCAACATGCCTGTAAGCTGAATTAGGGAAGCTGAAAGATTCTACAAGATTTCTTAATGATACATAAATCTCGCCGGTTCCGTCAGTAATCGAATAATGATGTGAATAATAATCGCTTGAGGTTGGCATAACCTTGATAACTCTGGAGCTTTCAAGACCTTCAGCGTATACATCAAATTTTGATATCCAGGCATATGTGTCATTTGCCAAAAATCCCGCAACAGAAATATCGTAAGGCTGATAGGTATCTCCCTTGCCCAATGCGTAACTGAAATAATAACTATTATCTATAACTACAATAACTCTGTATCCCGACGCGTCGCTTTGTCTTGTGCCGAGTTTGTCTATATAAGCTGTGACTTCGTGAGTTCTGCCGTCAAATAAGTCTAATTCACCGGGCTTCGTTTGCGTGTTAATAGTTTCTGAGTCTTCGCTATAATTGGTTATTAGCGTAATGTTTTCCATTTGACCGCCTCTAAATCTTAAGCGCATATAATCGTCACCGCTCTGGTCTCCGTTTAAGAGAATGTCAAAATAGTAATTTGTCATGCCCGCTTTAGGAGATAGTCTAAATGAGGTGTTTATGACATCAAAATTATACTCGGCTTTTACTTGCTCCACTCCGTCGTGAGCTGACATATAGTAGGTATAGTTTTGGTCTATTGTATCTCCCATTTCTCTTGTATCAACCGATGAAATAAATGTTCCGCCGGTGTAGTCATTTGGTAAAGATTTTCCTCTGCTCCAATAGAGTTCTTCCTCGTCATTAAACATTCTCACTTCAAAAGGTTGAGATGTTATAGAAAATTCTTTATAACCGAAAAATGTTTCGCTGTATTTTACCGATTTTGTTTGATTGCTGCCAATAAGTAACGGGTCAATCGGAGATGATGCATATTCGAAATCTCTTGTATAATCTACATTATAGTCAGGTGTTTCGGGATCGTTGAAGCTCAGATATTCATGATCGCCATCAGCGTAGTTTGCTCTTATCACAAATTCATCAGACTCTGCTTTGAGCATTATATTGGGCAATTCATTATCGTATCCTATGCTCGTAACATAATTATAGATATTGAGCTGACTCTCAACATAATCATATGAATATTTATAGCCTTCCGCTCCGTCCGCTCTTATGGTTTTGTCTTCTCCCACCGCAGTATCATATACAAGGTGCAAGTTTGACAAGTCTATTGTATAATCTTCTCCCTCTCCTACGGTATCTCTATTCAATACTCTATTTTGGTCATATCTGAACCTAAAGACAAGTCGTTTTTCATCAGCGTCCAAATTATTTATGATGTCGGCGTAAATAATATCAAGTTCTTCATCGGTGAAATCTTCATCTTCATAAATCTCAAAGGCTATCTCAGAGGTCATAAGCTTGTCATAGGCTGTGTCTATGTCGCTTGGAGTCATCTCGTCAAAAGCGTCCTCGCCGTCCTGTTCGGTGAAATCAAAGAGATTCAAATTATCTTCTAAGAGTTCTTCAGTCACCTCATCCTCATAAATCTGCTCTATCTCCGAATCAGTAAGATTATTATATTCGTATTCGCTTATTAGGCTTAAGGTATATAAAATATCTCTTTTTTCTCTTATTATTAGTAGTGTATCCTCAGTCCCAAGCCCGGCAAAAGCTATTGATAATTTCTCAAAGCGCTTAAGCAGTATCTCTTCCTTGGTAAAAGCTTCCCGCAAGACCATCTCATCTGTAATCACATGAGGTTCTTCGCCATATAATGTGTTAAATACTGCATTTTCTCCTGATGTATCTTCTCCTTCTTCTTTGTGTAAAATCTCCAAGTATATCTCAATATCTCTTGGAAGAACCTTATATTCGGTTTCTATCGGTTCAAAGTTATAGTTTTTCATTGTGGCGTCTAATAAGTCAATTTCATATGGATACTCTAAACCGTCGTTTGCCGTTCTCATAATTGTTACATTGGTTAAGCCAATAAACGGATTGATAAAGTGGCTTTGAATTGTCATGGTCTCAGAATCATAGTTCACCGTCAAGTCTAAATCGGCCGCTAATAAATCATCAAGATAATAACCGCTTGCTTCCTCTGTATATATTCTGCTTGGGAAACTAACTTCATCACCTTCTATCTCTACTGTTTCAGAAGGAAGATAGACGCTGAATTCTTCCATACTAATATTGGTAGCCGTGTCATCTAATTTGAGGCCGTTAAATTCAAACATATATTCTGATTCTGAAGGAGGAGTGCCATAATTAGCTTCGAGATACGCATCTCCTGCATTATCAGTAATTTGTATTTCTAAATCGGCTTTTATGATTTCCAATTTGGGATCTTCGCCATCAAAAGCGTCATAAGTAAAGTAATAATTAACATTATCTCCGTCATTGAATTGCATATTTAATGCATCATCTTCAATAACTCCCACATCTGCGTATATATCGTCTCCAACACCTTCCACAAGGTCTACTTGAGGCAAATCAAATGATTCTGAGGTTATAAGGTCTTCGTCTTCGGATAAAAGTCCTATGCCCCAATCTCCTGTATCCATATTATAATTAAAAATGAGATCTTCCGCGCTGTCCCCATATACTCTTGTTATCGTAAAGTATTCCTCTATATCTTCAGTATATGAATTTATGTAATCCACAGGCAATTCTCTTCTTAATATTTCAAGTCTGTCTATTGACATTTCTTCATCGTAAATCAAACGGTAATTGGTTGTATTGTGGTCGTCACCCTCTATTCTATATAATCCTACAGTTGTCGTGTGTGTGACTGATGCTCCGCCGCTAGTGTCATCCACAGCCCTGGGGTCAAGATTTTGTCTGTCAAACATACCGCCTGTATCAAATAATTCTTCAACTGTGCCGCCTTCGGCTATCTTATTATGGTTCTCCGCAGTTAATGCGAATTCATAGTCCTCAATTGATAAGCTCTCTCCATAAGGCCTTTCGATACTATCGAAATAGTAATATATTTCTTGCCTTATTATATTAAAGGTAAAGGGCACTTCATCGTCAATCTCTATGTTAAAGTCAGAGTTGTTGTCTGTTATATTTGATGTGGAAATCGAAGACGATGTTCCGGCATTCGTGATAAAAGGAAATCTTAATTCAAGTTGACCTTCTACGACATCGCCCCTAACTGTATTTGTTTCATCATTCAATAAATGCATAACCATTATGGGATCGCCATTGCTGAAAAACTCCCCTGTTTCCTCAGTCATGTAGTCATGAAAATCAGGGTCATAATATCTTGCGTCAACTATACGAAAAGCGTTCGGTAATAGGTCTTCTCCCCCGACAAGTTCAGAGCCTGAAAGACCATTATAGTGTTTCCAGTTGTAGCCCTCGCCGTCCAATAATTGTATTCTCACCTGTCTAGGCTGTATGGTGTATGTTCTGTCAAGTGTTGAGGGGTCATCAAACTTATGGTTGAAATCCA